>CAWVTK010000041.1:0-14561 GCA_963933205.1 uncultured Flavobacteriales bacterium | reverse complement strand
CTCAAGTTAAAAGCTAATTTGAATCAGGTAAAAAAATTCTTGTCTGATGGAGGTGTTTCAACCGAAGCGGAAATTATAAATTCTGAGGGTAAAACATTAGCACAAACCATCATTAATTATTCTAGCGCAAACAACGGCGACCTAATAATGATCATGACGCAACAAGAAAGTGATTTTACCAATCATTTTATAGGCTCATCAGCCCAATCCATAATTTACAATAGCGACACTCCAATAATGAGTATACGTCCGCAAATTAACATTCGTACCATATACGATTTACCTTAATTATTTTAGTCTCCCAAAAGGGGAAGCTTATTACATATGAACGTATCTATAATAACCATTGGCGATGAAATTTTAATTGGTCAAATTGTTGACACCAATTCTGCATGGATCGCAAAACGATTGAATGAAGTTGGCTTAGAGCTCAGTAAAATATACTCGATCTCTGATACAGAAAACGCTATATTACGAACTTTAAGTAGAGCGAAAGAATTTTCGGATATCGTAATTATTACCGGAGGCTTAGGCCCTACAAACGACGACATAACTAAACATACTCTGGCAAAATATTTTGACGATAAACTGGTTCGAAACGAGAAAGTACTTCGCCATGTACAAGAACTATTTAAAAAGTTTGGAGTTGAAAAAATTAACAAGCTTAACGAACAACAAGCAGATTTGCCCAGCAAGTGCCGAGTTCTGTTTAATAAATTAGGAACAGCCTCAGGAATGTGGTTTGAAAAAGACAAAAAGCATTTTATTTCTATGCCCGGTGTGCCTCATGAAATGAAATTCTTAATGAACACTTATGTGCTTCCAGAATTGCAATCAAGATTTTCTCAAGCTGTAATAGTTCATAAAACTATTTTAACACAAGGTGTACCAGAATCCATCTTAGCCGATATGATATATACTTGGGAAAAAGAGCTTCCAAGTTCAATTAAACTAGCTTACCTTCCGTCAGAAAGTAGAGTTAGACTTCGTTTAAGTACACGAGGTACAGATGAAGAGGCTTTAAATTTTGCGGTAGATGAGCAGATCGAAAAATTACAGGCTATAATTCCGAAGTTGATTTTTGGAGAAGAAAACGACACGCTAGAGCAGAGGATAGGACAGGAGCTATTGAGGTTAAAGGCAAATGTTGCCAGTGCAGAAAGCTGTACAGGTGGCTATGTAGCCCATTTAATTACCCAAGTTACTGGATCTTCTGCGTACTACAAAGGCAGTGTTTTAGCTTACCACAATTCTGTTAAAGAAACCCTTTTGGGTGTGCAGCCCAAAACTATTCAGAACTTTGGCGTGGTGAGCAAACAAGTGGTAGAAGAAATGGCTTTAGGTGTTCAAAAACTTATGAATGTTGATTACGCGCTAGCTACTACCGGCATTGCAGGGCCTACTGGCGGAACTGAAACGGTGCCTGTAGGAACTATTTGGGCGGCTGTTGCCAGCCCAAATGGAGTGCATTCTGTTAAGTACCAATTGGGAACCGAACGTCTTTGGAATATTAAACGAAGCTCTAGTGCAATACTACTAGATTTGTTACATATTTTGGAACGCACCGATAAAAAAGTAGAATAGTTTTTGTGAATTCAATAAAAGGCTTATTTTTGCAATCCATTTTGGAAATAGAGAAAGAACATAATCAATATAGAGATGTCTAGAGTTTGTAGTATAACAGGAAAGAAAGCGATGGTAGGAAACAATGTTTCTCACTCTCAAAGAAAGACTAAAAGAAAGTTTAGCGTAAACTTAATTAAGAAGCGTTTCTTCATTCCAGAAGAAAATTCTTGGATTACACTAAAATTAGCAGCATCTACATTAAAAACAATCAACAGAAAAGGAATTTCTGCTGTTTTAAAAGAAGCGCGTGAAAAAGGTTTGGTAATAAAGTAAGCATACCTATTCGATATATAATAACCACCTTAGAAATAAGGTGGTTTTTTTTTGTTTATATTTTTGTAAATTAAATCAATATTAGAATGCTAAAATTTGATTTAATGTTACCTATATTTAAAATACTATTTTTCTGGATTGTTGGAATCCTTTTAATTCCTTACAATCCTTTTACATTTATGCAACTTGGATCTTTATTAGTTGTGGTTGCAATTTTGTATATATACACACATTTCAAAACTTCTTTCGAGCTCAAAATAGTCCAGAATATTGTGCTGATTGTTTTTTTAATTGGCGCAGTTTCCTTTTTGCATAAATCCAAAACACATACTACAAAAAAAAAATTAAAAACAGATTTAGAATACACGGTAGTAGTAAAAGTAAAGGAACGCTACAAACAAACTAATTTTTTATATAAATACATTGTTGAGCTTGAGGTGCTTTACGACGATTCTACGCATACTATAATGCAAGATTTTTTGCTTTATCAAAAAAGAGATTCTAATATAGAACAATATTTTCCAGGCGACCGATTTCAAGCTAATGTATATTGCACACATCTTAAAGAGGCTAAACATGAGGCCTTGTTTAATTCCAAAGAGTATTGGGCTCTAAAAAACATCTATGCAATACTTTGGATGCAGAATGAGCCCCCAATCATTCTAAAACCATCACCGACAATTTATTACCGTATTCGAAGTTTACAAGCCAAGTGGATAAAACTTATTAAACAACAAAACATAAGCCAAGAGACTCAGCAAATTTTAGCGGCCTTGTTGTTGGGAGATAAAAGAGGGGTTTCCACAGATATTTCGTCTCAATTTTCTCGCTTAGGTTTAGTACACACCCTAGCCTTAAGTGGTTTGCACATTAGTTTGCTGTATGGAGTGTGTGCTTTTTTATTGTCTCTTGTTTTAAAATTCCGCCCTCGTCTTCAGTCTATTCTATTAATAGTAATAATACTAGCATACGCAGTTTTAACTGGCTTAAGCCCCTCTGTTATGCGAGCATCGTTAATGTTTTTACTGTATGCTATTTGTTTAGTACTTAATAGAAAAACGAGCGTGTTTAATGTGGTTTTTCTTTCGGCTTTTATACTCTTAATCTACCAATCCAATTTACTTTACAATATCGGTTTTCAATTGTCATACCTGGCAGTAATCGGAATTGTGTACTTTTACAATAAGTTTAAAGTACATGTAGAAGATTGCTCAGTAATTGTGCGATTTTTTTCTGGTTTAGCACTTATTTCAATTTCAGCTCAACTAACTACGGGGCTTTTATCTGTATATTATTTTAAGAGTTTCCCTCTGTCCTTTTTGTGGTCCAACCTTATTATTCTTCCTTTAATTACTGTTTTATTATACCAAGGTTTATTGTATTTAATTTTGATACTTATCAACCTCAACTTTACGTGTTTTGATGTTTTAGTAGATCACACTGTTTCATTAATACTGTTTATTATCAAACTTCTGGATGTCAATTCTTTTGCACCAATTCCTATGTATTTAAGCCTCGAATACTTATTTCTTTTATACGGTTTACTTATTTTGATGTGTGTGGTTTTTTTAGAAAAACGTTATAAGTATTTAAAGCTTTTATACTGTTACAGCCTGTTTCTTGTAGTCTGTATTCTGTTTTCCAGCAAACCAAATAAACTCGAATTGTATGTTAATGCTTCATCTCAAGGGTATGTAATTTCTATTTTAGCAAATAAAGAGCAGGTTTTAATATCTAATAACCACCAGGCTACCACTTATCTTTTAGGGGAGTACTCCTTAGCTAACGGAACGGAATGTAAAGACAGTATTAATGAATTTAGTACTTATCAAAACGAATTTTGTTCTGTGTCTAAAGACTTAATTCAACTGTTTAATGAAAAGCTAGTAGTTTTGTCTAACGCTAAATTAAATAGCGAGTTTCGGCATCCTGTAGATTTGATTTTTTTAAGAAATTACCGATCAGACCTAAAAGAAGTGAACACTATTTTTTCTCCAAAAACACTTTTGCTTGATGCTGTTATGTCTAAAAGAAATAGGCGCAAACTCAAACTTCAGTGCCAAGAATTGGGAATTCCAGTAGTAGATTTGTCCTCTGAAGTTTATGTGAAGACCTATCCATTATAATTGAATTTGTTTATCTATACTTTGTTCTAGTGAAATAATTGTTTCTGTTCTTTGAATTCCATCAACAGATTGTATATCTTCGTTTAACACCTGCCGCATATGCTTTGTATTTTTACAGGTTATTTTAGCAAAGATGCTGTACACTCCAGTAGTATAATGTGCTTCTATTATTTCCGGTATTTTTTCCATTTGCTTTATTACATTTTTATAATTCGATCCCTTCTCTAAGTATATTCCTAAAAATGCAGTTAAGTCGTAACCTAGTAATTCATGATTTACAGCCAAATGACTGTTTTTTACCAAACCATATTCTTCCATCTTTTTCATACGAACATGAACAGTTCCTGGAGAAATAAGTAATTTTTTTGCAATTTCGGTATAAGGAGTTTTAGCGTTTCCCATCAGTATAGACAAAATACTTCTGTCGATATTGTCTATTTGGTAATTTTCATTCATACTGCCGTAGTATATTTTGTTATTGATAATAAAATGCAATATAAATTATTAAAAACATAATAATAGCGTCATTTTATTATTTAATTTTTAATATTGTGTTATTTGTTTTATGTTTACCTCAGTTAATCGCTAAAATACTGTGGGGTGATGAAACTGGCAGACATGCCCTCCTGTCTCGAGGGTGGAGACCTTGGAATAAATCTTTAGACTAACCGCTCCGTGGAGGTTCGATTCCTTCTCCTACAGCAAAAAAAAACTAGCTCACTTGAATTTTCAAATGAGCTAGTTTTTTTTGCATTCCATTGCTCAAACGAACTTGGCTTTAATTCTAAAAAAGGAATGGTTTAAAAATATATATGCTGTTTTAACTGCTTTTTAAAACAAATTCAATAATTTTTTCGCTGGCACCTGTTTTGCTTTCAACATACTGCTTAGACATAGATTTTAGTTTTTCCCATTTAGCTGGTTCACTTAGTAAAAGAGTACAATGAGCTATGAGTTCTTTGCTAGAATTAATTTCTATCGCTACGCCCAATTCTTTTAAGTCTTTAGCTTCCTGAAATTTTTCGTTTTTTGGCCCAATATAAATAGGCATTCCAAAAGTAGCCGCTTCTAGTATGTTGTGAATTCCCCTACCAAATCCTCCACCAATATAAGTAACATCCGCATACGTATATAAAGAACTTAGCAGGCCTATATTGTCTATAATAAGAACTTGAGCGTTACTAGAGTTGTTAAGATTTGCTTGGCTGTATCGAATTGTCTTACAATGGAGTTTGTTTTCTAGTTTAACAATTTGAGTTTCGTTTATTTCATGAGGCGCAATCACATACTTAAACTTTGTTTCAAAGTGATTGATAAGATCTACGATCAGTGCTTCGCCTTTAGCCCAAGTGCTTCCAGCAACAAATAAAGGAGTTTTTCCTTTAAAATGTTCAACTATGGGTAACCGAACGTTCTTTTTAGAAATAGTTGCAACTCGATCAAATCTGGTGTCTCCTGTAGTACTAACCCTATTTATTTTATGGGTATTTAGTAGTGCTTTAGAGTTTTCGTTTTGCACGAAAAAATGATCTACTTTAGATAGTAATTCCAACATCCAGGTGCCCTTATTTTTGAAAAAGTAATGATTTTCTCTAAAAATTGCAGAAATAACGTAATGTTTTAAACCTCTGTTTTGGAGCTCATTTAAGTAGTTTGCCCAAAAGTCGTACTTAACAAAAAAAGTAAGGTTTGGTTGAACTACTTCTAAAAATCTGCGCGCATTTTTCTGAGTATCTAATGGAAGATAACAGATGTAGTCTGCTAAAGGATACTCTTTACGAACCTCATAGCCCGACGGAGAGTAAAACGTAAGAAGTATTTTGTACTTGTTGTGCTTAAGTTTTAAGGCTTCAATAAGAGGCCTTGCTTGCTCAAATTCGCCTAAAGATGGTGCATGTATCCAAATCAAGTCATCTTTTTTAGAAATGTGTTCTTCTAAATAACAGAACGTATGTCTTCTACCCTCAAGCCAAAGTTTTGCTTTTTTATTTTTGAGAGCAGCTAAACGGATTAATGTACCGTAGAGTTTTATACCAATATGATAGAACTTAGGAATCAATAATAGTAGTATTGATTGTCTGTTTTTTTGTACAGAGGAAAGGTCCATCCAAATTTAAGCCCACTTAATAAATCGAGTCTATCATCTTGATAAGCCTTTTGCGCATTGTAATCGTATTGTCTTACATCTTGTGTAAATGCTTGAATAAATTCTACTCCAATAAAAAAGTTAATCTTTTTATTGTTGGAGAAAAAGCGGTAACCAAAAAATTCGGAAGTAGTAAATCCCATACTTAAGCGGTCGTAACCTTTGAGCATCTCGGAGTTTAATTGTGGCGAATTATTTCCGATGTCTTCGATTCTAATTTTGTGGTACATATAGCCAAAACCAGTTTGAATAAAGAAACCTGAATTTTGATTTGACGCAAATAGGGGTACTATTTTACCCAAGCTAACTTGAGCATGTGCTCCTCGTTCCCAAAAACGTATCGATGCCGTATTTCCACTAACATTAATAATGTCTACGCTGCCGGCTGTTATTATGTCAATTATATCATCTTCAATTACCGTAGAACCTGAAAGTCCGGCTATTTCTATACCCCAGTAAAAGTTTTTTTTATTTTTTAACTGAAAACCTACACCGAAAAGCGAGCTGTTTCCAAATCGATCTTCTAGATCTCCACCTGGCGCATGGAAACTAGCGTTTAGGTTTATCATCGGAATCCGAATTTCCCCTTCTGAAATGCTTTCCTGGGCTACAAGACTTACTTGTAAAGCGAAAAAAAGTATAAGTAATTTGTTTGTTCTCATTGTGTAATTCTATACCGCTAAAATAAAAATATTTTAGTCCACAGTACTAACAATATCAAGCAGATAATATTGTATTTAAAAAGAGGTATTAAAAACACCTCTTTTTTCTATACCATGCTTAGCATTCTTTCAAAATAAAGTTTTTTAAATTTGAAAAAACACTCTTGTTTATAGATATTAACTAGACTCTGTTTGTTTTTTTAGACCAAAACTTACAATCAACCAAGCATTCATTTCTTTTGTTGGTTATAATTTGTTTGACTGCGTCGATTTTCGCCTTACCATTTACATTTCACGTTACAATAGTGTATTTTTGTTAAAATTTACATGCCATGGAAAACATTAGAGCTTATATAGAACAGCATAAAGATCGTTTTTTAGATGAATTACTAGATCTTTTACGCGTACCCTCTGTTTCTGCAGATCCAAATTACAAACAAGACGTATTAAGAGCTGCAGAAGTTGTTAAATCTCGTTTAGTTGAAGCTGGAGTAGATAAGGCTGAGGTTTGTGAAACTCCAGGTTACCCTATCGTTTATGCAGAAAAAATGATAGATCCAGCTTTGCCTACCATTTTGGTTTACGGTCATTACGATGTTCAGCCCGCAGATCCGATTGAGCTTTGGACGAGTGGTCCTTTCGAACCCGTGATCAAAACAACAGAGGCACATCCTCAAGGAGCCATATTTGCACGTGGCGCTTGCGACGATAAAGGCCAAATGTACATGCACGTTAAAGCTTTCGAATTGATGATGAACACTCAAACGCTTCCATGTAATGTTAAATTCATGATTGAAGGAGAAGAAGAGGTAGGTTCGAAATCTTTAGAAGCCTTTGTAAAAGATAACAAAGAAAAATTAGCTTCGGATGTAATTTTAATTTCAGACACAGGAATGTTAGCCAACGACATTCCATCTATTACAACCGGTTTACGTGGATTAAGTTATGTAGAAGTTGAAGTAACAGGTCCGAACCGCGATTTGCATTCTGGTCTGTATGGAGGAGCGGTAGCCAACCCAATAAACATACTTACACAAATGATTGCTTCTCTTCAAGATGAGCAAAACAGAATTACCATTCCTGGATTTTACGACGATGCTATAGAACTTACTGCCCAAGAAAGAGCAGAAATGGCAAAGGCACCTTTTAGTTTAGATGCCTACAAAAAAGCATTGGACTTGGGTGATGTTCATGGTGAAGAAGGTTACCTGACCATGGAGCGAAATTCTATTCGTCCTACTTTGGATGTAAACGGTATTTGGGGTGGTTATACTGGTGAAGGAGCAAAAACAGTAATTGCTTCTAAGGCCTATGCTAAAATTTCGATGCGCTTAGTACCCGGACAAGATCCAGATAAAATCACCAAATTATTTTGCGACCACTTTGAAAGTATTGCTCCTAAATCTGTAAAAGTAAAAACGATGCCACACCACGGAGGTATGCCATACGTTTCGCCTACAAACGACAAAGGTTATGAGGCAGCAAGCAGAGCTATGCTCGATACTTTTGGTAAGAAACCTGTGCCTGTTCGCAGTGGAGGTAGTATTCCAATAGTAGCTTTATTTGAACAAGAACTTAAAGTAAAATCAATTCTATTAGGGTTCGGCTTAGATTCGGACGCGATCCATTCTCCAAACGAGCATTTTGGAGTGTTTAATTATTTTAAAGGTATAGAAACCATCGCTCGTTTTTACAAGCACTTTACCGACTTAAAGTAGATCTAATTTTAGAGTAAAGCCTCGCGATATTCGTGAGGCTTTTTTTTTGTTCAGACTTGGTCATTTCTATTATCTTAGCAGCATGAAAATACTCAAATTCATACCTTTTTTTTGTTCTATGTTACTGTTTAGTCAGCAAACAGATTCAATTATAGATTTATGTTTAGAGTGCGATTCCTTAGCATATCAAATAGATCAAAATTCATTTTCGCTGGAGGATGAAACGACTCTATATGGCTACAACCCTTTATTTCGTTCTTCGCTTACTAACTTTGGTGCGCCCATAGTTGGGTGGTATTGGGAGTTTGATAAATCTACAGACTTGCGAATAGGGGATAGGATTTTAGAATTTGCAAGGCTTAAGCCTTTAGAATATAGCGAATACAAACACACTTTTGCACATACAAAGATTATCTATGCTCAAGCCTATTCAGAAGGCCAGCGTTTGAGTTTTTCTCACATAAACAGACATAAGTACGGTTCCTTTCAATTCGAGTACGACCAATTGGTTTCTAAGGGATTTATGCTGCATGAAAAAAATAAGTATTCAAATTTTACTTTTCAAACCGATTATACCTCTCCTAAAATTCCATACAAATCGGTGCTAAGAGTTCATGTTTTTAAAAACACATCGGAGTGGAATGCTGGTTTAAGAGAGGATAGTTTATTTCTTTCAGACGCATCAATTAACTGGGAGCTCTTACCCGTAAATTGGACTAATTTAAACTCAAACCTTAAACACAAGGCTCTAGAATGGAGGCATACTTATCATTTTTCTGAGGCCTCAAAATTAGAGTACGACCTAAACTTATCTCAAGATTCTCTCTTTTACGAAGGTTTAAACAACGACAGTTTGTTTTACCCTACACGTCTAGATTCTTCTGTGTACACTCGTGCAATTACCAATGTAATGAACAGCCTAAAATGGTCTCAGAAGTTGACAAATGATAAAAGACTTCTTCTTGGGGTAAAGCATCAATCTTTTAAGTCGTATGTAGTAGAAACTCAAAAATTATCCGCGTTTACTTCTGTAAAATCTGATGCGCTTAAAAATGAGCTGTATTTTGAATTTGGTAAAGAAGAAAGAAATACGCACACGTTAAAAACCTATTTCAAACAGAAGTTTAGCATAAAAAAAATCCTCAACGAAGTTCAATTATCCTATACGAGAACTTTACCTAATTTAATGTTTTACAAGGATTCTCTTTTAAATTTCAACTCGAATCCTAGCGATGCAAACCAAAACCTAAACCCAATTGTAAACCAGTCCATAGAATGGAGCTTTTATGCAAACCAAAACTTAAAGTTTACCAGTACTTACCATAACATAAGTGGATTTACCTATTTTAATGAAAAGGCCATGCCAATGCAGTCTGCCAAAACTGTTCAGGTATTTCAATCGCGTGTATTTCATCATTTAAATTGGGCTAAATGGCATTGGCTAGGCGATGCTGTTTATCAAAATAGTTCTAGTAAAAATCTTCCTCTGTCAACTATTTTACTAAACCAGAAAGTATATTGGCAGGGAGTGCTTTTTAAAAAGGCAGCCGAAACTCAAATTGGTTTTAGAGCTTTGTATAGATCCTCGCACCCAGGAATGTCTTTTGCACCTTTGTTTGGAGACTTTTACAGAGATCCCGAAAGTTATACAGACCAGAGTATTCGACTTGATGCATTTGTCAACCTAAAGATTAAATCCATTAAAATTTACGCAGCCTACGAACATTTTAATTCCTTATTTCAAGGAGTGCAGTATATATTAAAGCCTTATCCTATGGCTAAGCCTACTTTTAGATTAAGTCTAGTTTGGAATTTTTACGACTAAGCTCTTGCCTATTTAGAGGAATAAATAAAAATGTGTTTTGTTTAAATTTCTTTTAAAAAGTTTCATTTTTCTTCAAAAAACACTGTTTATTATACCAGAACTTCAAATTATTGTTATTTCTTAGTGTTCTATTTTGTAAGCAAATAGACTCTGATTACTTGCTAAATAAGATCTTTTTTTTTAGTTTTATAGAGAATAATTACATGGTTTTATGATTTCAATTTTAAAAAATTTATTGGGTAAAAAACAAGAAGCCAAAATAGACTTCTCACAAATTGCGGTGGATATGCACTCACATCTTATTCCGGGTATTGATGACGGGTCAAAGTCCATTAAAGACTCTTTGGCAATGATAAATGGGTTTATAGATTTGGGTTATTCAAAAATTATTACCACACCCCATGTTATGAGTGATTATTATCAAAACACACCTGAAATTATTTTACCACTAGCAGCAGATTTAAATGAAATGTTAGATGGACGGATACAGTTTTCTGCAGCCGCAGAGTATTATACCGATTCTGAATTTACATCAAAATTAGACAATGAAAAATTGCTTTGCATTAAAGGAAACAAATTACTCTTTGAATTTTCCTTTTTAGAAGAACCGACTAATGTAGATGAGATTATTTTTAAAATTCAATTAAAAGAGTACAAACCAATTTTAGCACACCCCGAGCGGTATCCTTATTTTACAAGGACCAAGTACAAAGGACTTTCTAAGTTTGTGGAGATGAAAAGTAGAGGGGTGGACTTGCAGCTAAACATGCTTTCTTTAATAGGTCATTACGGGCCTGACGTGCAAAAAACTGCCGAACAACTAATAGACGCTAATCTTGTAGATTGGATTAGCTCCGACTGTCATCACATGGCACATTTGAAATTGATAAAAGAAAAAGTTTCTAAATCAATTTATCTTCAGAAGCTAATTGATTCTGGGAACTTGAAGAATACAAGCTTGCTTTAAAATTAATTTTTTAGAGTGAAAGCTTGCAGTTCTGCCGATTCTGTTGGCATTTTACGATCTACTTTTTTTACCAAACCTTGCAAAACTTTCCCCGGTCCTACTTCCGTAAAACTAGAAACTCCGTCTGCAATCATTTGCTGCATCGTTTGTGTCCAACGAACAGGAGCCGTTAATTGAGAAATTAAATTTACTTTAATTTCTTCAGGGTTTGTAATAGCACAGGCTGTAACATTTTGGTAAACAGGGCAGTAAGGCTTATTGAAGTTTGTGTTTTCAATAGCCTTTGCCAATTCTGCACGTGCAGGTTCCATTAAAGGCGAATGAAAAGCGCCACCAACGGGTAATACTAATGCTCTTCGTGCACCAGCTTCTTTTAGCTTTTCGCAGGCCTCGTTTACGGCATCTACAGTACCCGATATAACTAACTGACCAGGACAGTTATAGTTTGCTGCTACTACAATGCCTTCTATATTCTTACAAGTAGTTTCAACCAGCTCGTTTTCTAGGCCTAAAATTGCTGCCATAGTAGATGGTTCAGCTTCGCAAGCCGCTTGCATAGCTAAAGCTCTTTTCGATACGAGTCTTAAGCCATCGTCAAATGCTAAAACGCCAATTGCTGTAAGTGCCGATATTTCTCCAAGGGAATGCCCGGCTACCATTTCTGGTTTAAAACGATCGCCCAACAACTTAGCTAGAATAGTGGAGTGTAAAAAAATGGCAGGCTGGGTAACCTTGGTTTGCTTTAAGTCCTCGGCTGCTCCATCAAACATGATGTCCGTAATCCTAAAGCCTAGAATTTCGTTTGCTTTTTCAAATAAAACTCTTGCTTCTTCCGAAGTATCGTAAAGGTCTTTGCCCATTCCTGAGAATTGAGCTCCTTGACCTGGAAAAACATATGCTTTCATAATTATTAGCTAGCTGCTTTGAGTTGAATTCCCAAAACCAATTATTAATAGTAATTTTTAGCTACTCAACCCTCTTACCAAACTCATGAATTCTTGTCGAGTAATATCCTCCTCCATAAAAGCACCAGAAAAGGCTGATGTAGTGGTAACAGAATTTTGTTTTTGCACCCCACGCATTTGCATACACAAGTGCTGAGCTTCAATGCAAACTGCAACGCCTTGAGGTTTTAAGGTGTCTTGTAGGCAATCTCTTATTTGATCGGTTAAACGCTCTTGAACTTGAAGTCTGCGCGAAAAAGCATCTACCATTCTAGGAAATTTACTCAAACCAACAATATGACCATTGGGAATATAAGCGATGTGACATTTTCCAAAGAACGGCAACATATGATGTTCACATAAAGAGTACACTTCAATGTTTTTCACAATAACCATCTCGTCGTACTTTTCAGCAAACATTGCAGATTTTAAAATCTCTGATGGGTTTTGATCGTATCCCTGCGTAAGGTATTGCATTGCCTTAGCTACTCGTTCTGGGGTTTTTAATAATCCTTCTCTTTCTGTGTCTTCTCCAATATGAGATAAGACTTGCTTAAAGTGACCAGAAAGTGCGTCTGTACATTCCTGGTCGTAGTGTTCTACTTTTTTATAGCCCATAATCTTAACCGAAGTATTCTATAAAGTTATTTTCTGTTTCATGAACTTTGATGCAATGTAATTCTACTCCCATTTCGCGAATTGGAGCCACTAATTGATTCCATATCTCAACAGCCAAAACTTCTGTAGAAGCCATCTTTCCGAACATGAAATCTACATCTACATTGATGTTTTTATGGTCGAGTTTATCAATTACTTTGTCCTGTATAACTGGACTCAAGTCTTTCAAATTAACTACAAAACCTGTTTCTGGATTAACCTCACCTTTTACCGTAACATGAAGTATAAAGTTATGACCATGCCAATTAGGATTGGAGCAAGATCCGAAAATCTTTAAGTTTTTTTCAGCACTCCATTCTGGGCGCGAAAGCTTATGTGCAGAGCAAAACCGCTCTCTTCTTGTGATGTAAATCATCTTTTTTGTAAGTTTAATAATGCAAAGATAGGTTATTTTGATTGTTTGTTACTAATTGTTTTTTGTTGGATTTTTAATTTTAATTCAACTAATAGTTTGTTCTTTTTTACTCTTATTTTACTAGTTTTCTTAAACGATCAAGCAACAAATAATTTCTATTTAGTACCTTTGTTTTATGAAACTACTGCTAGTAAGCGCCACTTATTCTGAAATAAGAATTTTGCTGGAAAACGCAAAAAAAATTACATCGTTTAACGACCAACTCAGCACCTATTCTATCTTCGATAAGGAATTTGATTTGCTTTGTACTGGAATTGGAATGGTTGCTACTTCTTTTCATATGGGTAAAACCTTAGCTGCACATTCATACGATGCTATTGTAAATGTTGGTATAGCAGGTTCTTTTAATAAGAAAACACCTTTAGGTACAGTTGTAGAGGTTGTTCAAGATCAGTTTCCTGAAATGGGTGCCGATGATGGCGACAATTTTTTATCACTCTTAGAATTAGGTTTTAGCGAATCCGATAATTTTCCATTTCAATCGGGAGTTTTATTAAATTACCAAGAGTTTTGGAATCTGTCGTATCCTAAGGTAAAATCGATAACCGTTAATACCGTTCACGGTTCTAAAGAACGTATAGCAAAAACACAAACACGCTTTCGAGCGCAGACAGAAAGTATGGAAGGCGCAGCCTTTTTTTACGCTTGTCAATCTTATGAGATTCCGTGTTTGCAAATTAGAGCTATTTCGAATTATGTAGAACCACGAAACAGAGCTGCTTGGAATGTTCCTCTTGCGATTAAAAATTTGAACATTGAAATCTTAAACATCATCAAATGAAAAAAATCAGCATAGGGTTTTCTCCCTGTCCTAACGATACCTTTATATTTGATGCTTTAATTCACGGTAAAATTGATACCGAAGGTTTGAGTTTTGTTGCTTGTATGGCCGATGTAGAGGAGCTTAATTTAAGAGCAATTCGAGAGGAGCTTGATGTTACTAAACTTAGTTACCACGCTTTTTTACATTGTTTAAATTCGTATATAATGATGGACTCCGGTTCTGCTCTAGGAAATAATTGCGGACCTTTATTAATTAAAAACAAAGGCGATGAAAATCCTTCGGCCGGAAGTTTAATAGCTATACCAGGTAGGTTTACCACAGCAAATTTTTTGCTAAATTATGCTTATCCAACACTTCAAAACACAAAGGAATTTTTGTTTTCTGACATAGAACTTGC
>CAWVTK010000040.1:0-14856 GCA_963933205.1 uncultured Flavobacteriales bacterium | reverse complement strand
GATTGTATTCTATAATAAATATACATCTCTAAGAAGACCAGTATAGAGAAAAATGGAATGGCATATAGGATTATATTATTCATAAAGTGAAATTAGTTAATCATAACAGTACTTATTTTCTTCTATTATTTTTAGAGCTATTTTTCTTCTATGCTCTTTCAAATTTGTTGGTTCAACTTTAGTTAAACGTTTTAATCCTATAAGTAGTATTTTTAGCTCATCGCCTTCTACTAAAGCAAATAATGCTTCTTTTCCATTTTTCCGAACCTCTTCTATGGCATGGTGAAGGTAGCTTATGCACATTGAAATTTTTTCATCATGTAAATCTTTTCCGTCCTTAAGTACTAATTTTTCTGTTTTTAAGAGCGCAGATTCGAGCATATAAACCTCAATAATCATGTTGGCGATGTTTATCATTATTTCTTGCTCTAAAGCAATTTTGTCTCCTAATTTTTGTACTGCTGTTCCTGTGAGTAATAAAATTGCCTTTTTAAGGTTTTTTAGCACCATTTTTTCTTCACTAAAAAGTTCTTTTGTTGGGTTTTGTATGGATGGGATACTCAAGAGTTCCTTAGCAACTGCTTTAGCAGACCCAAATAAATCAAAAGCACCACTCATACCTTTTTTTACAATCATTTTAACCAACAGTAATCTATTAATCTCGTTGGTTCCTTCGTATATTCTAGAAATACGCGCATCTCTATAACATGCTTCTACCTCCGATTCGGCAGAAAAACCCATGCCTCCATAAATCTGTATGGCTTCATCTGTAACATACATAACTACTTCGGAACTAAATACTTTTAAAATGGCACATTCAATCGCGTATTCTTCGACTCCTTGAAGCTTTGCTTCTTGTGGCAAAAGTCCTTGGTCTTCTAATCGGGCAATGTGGTCTTCTATGTTTTGTCCAGTTCTATAGTTTCCGGCATCTGCCACATATGTTTTAGTAGCCATTTCGGCCAATTTGTATTGTATGGCACCAAAAGAAGCAATGGCTGTTTTAAATTGCTTGCGTTCGTTGGCATATTTTACGGCGTAATCAATTACCTTTTTAGAAGCGCCCGTTACAGCAACACCTAATTTTATACGACCTACATTTAGAGCATTCATAGCAATTTTAAATCCCTCTCCTCGCTCTCCAAGCATCGCCGATTTAGGCACCCTTACTTGATTGTAAAATACTTGTCGTGTAGAAGAGGATCGAATCCCAAGTTTTGATTCCTCTGGACTTAGTGTTACTCCTTCAACCTTATTTTTTTCGAATACAAAACCGGTAATGTTTTTGTCGTTTTCAATACGGGCAAATACAATAAAAACATCTGCAAATCCGGCGTTTGAAATCCATATTTTTTGCCCTGTAATTTCGTAGTGCTCGCCATCTTTGCTTAAAACAGCTTTTGTTTTTCCTGCGTTGGCATCAGAACCGGCGTTCGGTTCGGTTAAGTTGTAGCAAGCCATCCATTTTCCGGAAGCTAAGTTGGGTAGGTAATGTTGTTTTTGTTCTTCGTTACCGTAAAGTAAAATGGGCAGTGTGCCGATGCCGGTATGAGCGCCAAATGCAGTTGCTATTGAGCCGGTTAAACTAGAAATTTCTTCGCAGATTAACATGCCTGTATTAAAACCCATGCCCAAGCCCTCGTATTTTTCGGGTACGCTTATTCCTAGTAAGCCCAATTCGCCTGCTTTGCGCATTAGGCGTTCTACCAGTGCGTAGTCTTTTTCTTCAAATCGCATTAAATTCGGACGAATTTCACGTTCTAAAAACTCGTGAGTAGCCTGAAACATCATCCTTTGTTCCTCGTTAAAATTTTCTCTAATGAAAACCTCATTTGCTGCCGTATCTTTTACTAAGAACTCTCCGCCTTTTAAATAGTCCATTTTACTGTCTTTTTTATTAATATTTACCTCCACTCATTTAATCTGAAAACCCATAAACATGCGGGCTCTTTTACTATATTATCTAACGAATCGAATTTATTTTAACAACTCATACACGCCTGCTGCACCTTGTCCAGTTCCCACACACATTGTTACCATACCGTAACGTTGTTTTCTTCGTCTCATTTCGTTAAATAGCTGCACCGATAATTTTGCACCTGTACATCCTAAAGGGTGTCCTAAGGCTATAGCTCCGCCGTTTACATTTACGATGCTCGGATCTAAATTTAATTCGTTCATTACCGCTACAGATTGAGATGCAAATGCTTCATTCAATTCAATCTGTTGGATGTCTTTTAATTTTAAGCCTGCTTTTTCAAGTGCTTTGGGTGCTGCATAAACAGGTCCCATTCCCATAACACTGGGTTCTAAACCTGCTACATGGTAACTTAATAATTGGGCTACTGGTTCGAGGTTTAATTCTTTCACCATTTTTTCTGACATAACCAATACAAAGGCTGCACCGTCTGACGTCTGCGAGGAATTTCCAGCCGTTACAGATCCTCCTGCTGCAAATACTGGTTTTAGTTTAGCTAAAGCTTTAAGGTTTGTTCCTCTGCGAGGGCCCTGGTCGGTAGCTACGCTAAATGTTCGTATCTGTCTTTTTTCATCTTCATCTAAAAATATTTCTTCTACCTCAATCGGAACAATACCTTCAGTAAACAATCCAGTATCTATAGCATGTAGTGCTTTGTTGTGCGAGTTAAAGGCGAATTCATCCTGCATGTCTCTGCTAATATTGTAACGGCGTGCAACTTCTTCTGCAGTGTTTCCCATTCCCCAGTACCAACTCGGGTTTTTTGCAGATACACCTAAGTTGGGCACAACTCTCCAGCCTCCAAAAGGTATAGGCGACATGGTTTCTACACCACCGGCAATAATACAATCGGCCATTCCTGCATTTATTTTTGCCGTTGCTAGTGCAATGGTTTCTATTCCCGAAGAACAATATCTGTTAACTGTCATTCCGGGTACTTTATCTGTATTTAAACCAAGTAAAGAAATCATCCTACCAATGTTAAGACCTTGTTCTGCTTCAGGAGTTGCATTTCCAACAATTACATCGTCTATTCGATTAACATCCAATTCTGGGATGGCATCAATTAAATGTTTTACCGTTGCTGCAGCTAAGTCATCGGCGCGTGTAAATCGGAAAATACCTCTCGGTGCTTTCCCTACAGCTGTTCTAAATCCTTTTACAATATATGCGTTCATTTTAGTTGGGCTTAGTTGCGTAGTGGTTTTCCTTTATTTAACATGTGTTCAATTCGCTCAAGTGTTTTTTGTTCGCCAGAAAGCGATAAAAAGGCTTCTCTTTCTAAATCTAACAAATACTGTTCGCTTACTAGGGTAGGAGAGGAGAGGTCTCCACCGGCAATAACAAATGCTAGTTTTTCCGACATGAGTTTCTCGTGTTCTGTAATAAATCCTGAGTGATGCATGGAATCTGCGCCTACGAGTAAAGAGCCTAAAATTTGTTTTCCCAGGACCTTAATTTTTTTCTCGTTAGATGGTGCTTTGTAGCCTTTATCTGCCAGAGCAATTACAGATGATTTTGCATCAGTAATTAATCGTTTCTTATTCATCGAAATTCCATCTATGCCTTTTCTTAATAAACCTAAGTCCATTGCTTCGTGTGCCGATGTAGAAACTTTAGCCATGCCAATATTTAAATACATTTTTTTAAGCAAGGGTGTTTCAATGTCTCCTTTATTAAAAAGCTCTGAGGCTCTCAGTGCAATTTCTTTTGTACCTCCACCGCCAGGAATTAATCCAACACCCATTTCTACCAATCCCATATATGTTTCTGCGGCTGCTTGCGTTCGGTCTGCATGCATAGCAATTTCGCAACCTCCACCTAAAGTCATTCCTTGTGTGGCTACAACCACTGGAATGTTAGAGTAGCGTATTCTTTGAGTGGTTTGTTGAAAGGCTCTAACGGCAAGGTCTAATTCTTTATAATCTTGCTCTACTGCCAGCATAAAAATCATAGCTAAGTTGGCTCCTACAGAGAAGTTTTGAGCTTGATTTGCGATTACAAGTCCTTTGTAATCTTTCTCAGTTACGTCAATTGCATGTTGAATTGCTTGCAGAGTATCGCCTCCAACTGCATTCATTTTAGAATGAAACTCTAAGTTTAACACCTCATCACCTACATCAATTAAAGAGGCCACATCGCTCTTCCATATGGTGTGTTCTTTTTTTCGAACAAACAAACTTAGCTCAGTTTTTTTATTCGTTAAAGCCTGGTATGTATTGGTTTCTGGCTTGTAATAGTTTTGTGTACCTTTTTCAATTTTGTAGAAAGCCTCTAGTCCTTTTTCTAAACCAAGCTCTATCCACGGCGCCATTGTTTTGCCTAAGTCTTTTGCAGTAACATAGCCTTTTTTAATTCCTACAGCATCCCAAATTTCAAAGGGTCCTAGTTCCCAACCAAAACCAGCTTTCATTGCTTGGTCTATACGGTAAGGCTCTTTCGTTATTTCCGGAATTCGATGGGAAACATAGGCGAATAAATCGCTAAACATTTCTCGGTAAAACAGTCCTACTTCACCCGCACTATTGTACAAGAAAGCGATGCGAGTTCTTACATCTTTAATTTCTTTTGCTTGTTGTAAAATACTTTGCTTTACATGTAGTTGAGCTTCGTATTTAAAACTCTTTAAGTTTAGGGCTAGTACAGCAGTCTTCCCTTTCTCATCTTTTGTTTTTTTGTAAAAACCTTGCTTGGTTTTATCACCCAACCACTTATTGTCAAAAAGTAATTGTACATAGTTTGGAAGTAAAAATGAGGCTCTAGCTTCGTCTTCTTTACAGTTTTGGTAAAGACCCTTGGCAACCTGATGTAATGTATCTAAACCAACAACATCACAGGTTCTAAACGTAGCAGATTTAGGTCTGCCTATTATTGGTCCTGTTAACTGATCTACGGTTTCTATAGACAAACCTCTTTTTTCTGTTAAATGAAATAGTGCTAAAATCCCTGCTACTCCAACTCTATTGGCTATAAATGCAGGAGTATCTTTACACAAAACGGTTGTTTTACCAAGGTGTAAAGTCCCAAACTCTACTAAGAATTCTACAATTTCTGGCTTTGTAAAGGAGCTGGGTATAATTTCTAAAAGTTCTAAATACCTTGGGGGGTTAAAAAAATGCGTTCCTAAAAAATGCTTTTTAAAGTCTTCGGTTCTATTTTCGAGCATCGAATGAATCGGAATTCCCGAGGTATTACTAGATACGATACTCCCTTTTTTTCGGTGCTTTTCTATTTGCTCGAAAACTTGTTTTTTGATCTCTAGACGTTCTACAACAACTTCAATGATCCAATCGGAAGCACCAATTTTTTGAAAGTCATCTGTTAAATTTCCCGTTTGTATTCTACCAGCAAAGTCTTTTTTATATAAAGAAGCTGGTTTTGTTTTTAAGCAAGTTTTTAAGGCGTCTACTACAATTCTATTTTTAACCTTAGGATTGTCTAGTGCCAGTCCAGCATTTTCCTCTTGTTCGTTTAGTTTGTTAGGTGCTATATCTAGTAACAACACTTTAAGTCCAATATTTGCCATATGACAAGCTATTCTAGAACCCATAATTCCAGAACCAATTACTGCAACTGCTTTTAGTTCTCTAGTTGTTTTCATGCTTCAATTCTTCTATGGTTTCATTTACGGCTTGCATTACTTTATTAAAGGACTCCAAGTCTTGCTCATTAATTTTTGTGAATACACGCTCATTAAATGTTTTTACATTTTCCGAAGCTATCTTTCTTAGGTTAATTCCTTTTTTTGTTAAAAAGAGCTGTACTTTTCTTCTATCCTTTGGGTCTGTTTTTTTTCTAATTAAGCCCCGGTCAAACATGTTTTTTAATGTGCGCGTTAAACTTCTCGATTCCATTCCCATTTTTGGACCTAATTGTGTAGATAGAATGCCTTCTTTTTCAATGTTTAAAATCGCAAAGGCTGTAGAAGTGGTAGCCTGGTGTTTTTTTGCACTGTCGTTGTACAATCTCGAAATGCTATGCCAAGCCCATCTTATGCGAAAATCTATAGCGTGTTTTTTGTAGGTCATATTCGTTACTATTTGAGTTTCAAACCTACGAAATATTAAGTATGCAAGCATAATAAATTGTAATTTATTTGGCGTGCATACCTTTTTTAGTGTTTCGATGCAGGCTTACTTAGCGTTTGTAAGTATAAAAAGCTAAGGGATTTACAGCGACGGTTGAATAAGGTGTAAGTAGTTTTTAGACAAAAAAAAAGCGCCGAATGGCGCTTTTTTAACTGTATATTTCTTGGTATATTTCCTGGTATTTTCCCATTATAGGTTTGCGTTTAAGTTTTAGCGTGGCAGTTAACTCACCGCCGTCAATAGACCAGGTTTCTTTCATTACTGCAAATTTCTTTACATGCTCAAAAGGAGCAAATTGCTTATTGTAGTGATTAATTTCTGATTGAAATTTCTCTAAAACTATTGGATGTTGAGACATTTCTGCGTTTGTAGTATAGTCCAGATTGTGGAGTTTACACCAAACTTTAAGAGCTTCAAATTCGGGAACGATAAAAGCGCTTGGCATTTTTTCGTTTTCTCCCACAACCATAATTTGCTCAATTATTCTGGATTCTTTAAATTTGTTTTCCATTACCTGAGGTGCAATGTATTTACCCCCCGAAGTTTTGAAAATTTCTTTCTTTCGATCGGTAATTTTCAAGTAAACACCCTCTACCATTTCCCCTATGTCTCCGGTAGAAAACCATCCATCTTTGTCAATTACTTCATTCGTTAGCTCGGGTTTGTTGTAATAGCCCATCATTACGTTATGTCCTTTGCATAATATTTCGCCATCGTCGCCAAACTTCACTTCTACCCCTGCAATAACTTTCCCTACTGTTCCATAGCATTTACCTTTTGGTTCTGTACTGTTAACAGAAATAACAGGCGATGTTTCTGAGAGACCATAGCCCTCATAAATGGGCATTTGAGCTGCTGTAAATACTCTGGCCAAACGAGGTTGTAAAGCTGCTGCTCCAGAAAAGATGTATTTCATGTTTCCTCCAACAGCTTCTCTCCATTTGTTAAATATGAGTTTGTTGGCTATTTTTAATTGAAACTCGTAAAACCAACCATTTTTACCGTCTAATTCGTGTTTTAAACCTAGGTTAAGTGCCCAAAAAAACAGTCCTTTTTTTAGGCCATTGAGCTCAGATCCTTTAGCTACAATTTTATCGTATACTTTTTCCAACAGTCTTGGAACAGTAGGCATTACTGTTGGATTAATTTCTTTTAAATTTTCGCCAATTTGCTCAATACTCTCTGCATAGTAAATAGAGGTTCCTTTAAACAGGTAATAGTATTCTACAACTCTTTCAAATACATGGCAAAGCGGAAGAAAACTAATGGCTCTATCTGTTTCGTTAAGGGGCAATGTGTCTTTAAGGCCTTCGAGTTGCGAAAATAAATTGTCGTGAGAGAGCATTACTCCCTTGGGGTTTCCCGTTGTTCCGGATGTGTAAATAAGTGTAAACAAATCGGAGGATTTTACTTCCAATTGGTTTGATTTCATTTTAGATGCTTGAGGATTTGCTAGTCCGCTTTCAATAATTTCGTGCCAATCTTTAGCGCCTTCAATTTCGTCAAAAGAGTAGATTGCTTCAAGTGTTTCCACTTTGTCTATAAGCATATGCACCTTGTCGAAAATTTCTTCTGAACCTACAAACAGAACTTTTATGCCAGCATCTTTTAAAATATATTCGTAATCGGCAGAGGTAATGTTTGGGTAAATAGGAACATTAATTGCACCAATTTTATTGATCCCCATATCTGCCAAATTCCACTCTGCGCGATTTTGAGAAATAACAGAAATTTTATCACCTCTTTCTATTCCGATGTTAAGTAACCCGTATCCTATAGAGTCAGACATTGAAACATATTCGTCTGCGGTGTAGGTTCGCCATACACCATCTTCTTTACCTGCTAATACATCGTTTTTATTGAACTTTTGGCGGGTGTATTCTGCGAGTTCAAATAGGCGGGTGGGTTTTAAATCCATAGTATAAATCTTGTTTTATTCGAATGATCCTCAAATCTACTAAAAATCTACACAAAAACAGTTCAGGAATCCCAAAATAGAACAATACCTGGAAGGTTTATTTTTATTAGTATGCTTTGTACTACTTCAAAAAAATGGTTCTAAACTTCCAGTATAACTGCAGTTATTTTATACCGGCTCAATTTTTAAAATTTAGTGTATTTTTAATGCAGTCGGAATTGCTGATTTTATAAAATAAAAAACAATTTCGTTTTCTACCGATTGCATATCTTTGTCAAAATTTAATAATGCCGAATAATCCGCACATATTAGACAGTCCAATTGAATTCCTTAAGGGAGTTGGGCCTCAGCGTGCAGAGACCCTACAGAAGGAGTTGAATATTTATCGTTACCGAGACTTATTAGAGCTGTATCCCTTTAGATACATAGACAAAACACGTTTTCATACGATTTCTGAACTGCAAGCAGATTTAGCAGACATCCAAATTAAGGGAAAAATTATTCGAGTAAAGGAAGAAGGTGTTGCTCGAAAAAAAAGACTAAAAGCCATTTTTGAAGATGAAACCTCCTCTATGGAATTAGTTTGGTTTAAAGCAGTGTCTTGGGTAAAAAAAAGTCTTAAGGTTGGGCAGGAGCTCGTAATTTTTGGAAAACCAACCTTATTCAACGGAACCTATAGTATTTCGCATCCTGAAATAGAAACTTTAGAGGCTCATAAATCTAGCTTAGTAACCTCTATGCAAGCGGTATATCCGTCTTCCGAAAAATTAACTTTAAAATCATTGCATTCTAAGGGTATTTCAAAATTGGTTCACGAACTGTTAAGCCAAATAATGGAATATATACCAGAGACTCTGTCCTTGGAAATCAGAAAAGAGTACAAATTAATTACCAAAAGAGAGGCCGTTTTAAATGTGCATTTTCCAAAATCAGAAGCATTATTGGCTCAGGCACAAAGACGACTAAAGTTTGAAGAATTTTTCTTTATTCAGTTGGCAATGTTAAAATTAAAACAGCACAAAAAGAAAGTATTTCTTTCGTATCCATTTTCTAAAATTGGAACTTATTTTAACACATTTTACCAAGAACAATTGCCCTTCGAGTTAACCGGCGCTCAAAAAAGAGTTGTAAAAGAAATTCGCTTAGATGTAGCCTCTGGTAAACAAATGAATCGTTTGGTGCAGGGAGATGTGGGTTCTGGTAAAACCATTGTTGCTTTAATGGCCATGCTTATAGCAAAAGACAATGGTTTTCAGGCTTGTTTAATGGCGCCAACAGAAATATTAGCTACCCAGCATTTTAAGGGCTTGCAAGAAATGGTAGAGGCTGTAGGAATGAAAATGGCATTGCTAACTGGTTCTTCAAAAGTGGCACAAAGACGAGAGATTCATGCAGCCTTGGAGTCTGGAACCCTTGATATATTGGTAGGAACCCATGCATTATTAGAGGATAAAGTTCGGTATAAAAACCTAGGCCTTGCTATAATCGATGAGCAGCATCGTTTTGGTGTTTCTCAACGCTCAAAAATGTGGAAGAAAAACACCAAACCACCCCATATATTGGTTATGACTGCTACACCTATTCCACGAACATTAGCTATGGCGGTGTATGGCGATTTAGATATTTCTTTAATCGATGAATTACCCCCTGGAAGAAAACCAATTAGCACCTTACACAAAACGGATCAACACCGATTGTCGATGTTTCATTTTTTAAAGCAAGAAATCGAAAAGGGCAGACAAGTATACATTGTTTACCCATTAATTGAAGAAAGTAAAAAGCTGGATTATAAAGATTTGATGGATGGATACGAAGGGGTTTGCAGGCATTTCCCCAAACCTAAATTTCAGGTTTCTGTGGTTCACGGACGTATGAAGGCTGAAGATAAAGAAGCCGAAATGGCTCGATTTGTTAGAGGCGAAACTCATATTATGGTTGCTACAACTGTTATCGAGGTGGGCGTTAATGTGCCTAATGCATCTGTAATGGTGGTAGAAAGTGCCGAGCGCTTTGGCTTGTCTCAACTGCACCAATTAAGAGGTCGAGTAGGTAGAGGAGCAGAGCAATCTTACTGTGTTTTAATGAGTGGTTTAAAGCTAAGTCAAGATGCTAAGTTTAGACTTAAAACAATGGTGCGAACTCAAAATGGATTTGAAATTGCCGATGCGGACTTAAAACTAAGAGGCCCTGGAGATATTATGGGCACACGCCAAAGTGGTCTGTTAGATCTCAAAATTGGAGACCTCCTCAAAGATTCTCAAATACTTAAATACGCTCGAAAAATTGCTTTAGAGCTACTTCAAAAAGATCCGGAGTTAAATTTGGATGAAAATAGAGCCATACTCAAAGAATACATCCGTGCTCACCACAACAAAATGCAGTGGAGCGCTATTAGCTAACTACACTTCCGCTTTTGCTTTTTTTTAATTCTATACCACACCAAAAAAACTGCTTATTTTAGTAAACAGCTCTTTGCTATTTTGGCCCAAAACTTCTAGGTTATAACTAGGTTGCAACCATATTCGTTTTGTATGTTTGTTAGTTATTAAAAAAAAATAATCTATGGTAAAGATTAGGAAGCAGGAAGCGTTAGATTTTCACTCAGAAGGAAGACCTGGGAAGATTGAAGTTGTACCAACCAAGAGCACAAACTCTCAAAGAGATTTGTCTTTAGCATACTCGCCAGGTGTGGCAGAGCCTTGCTTAAAAATTGCGGAAAACAAAGACGACGTTTACAAATACACTGCTAAAGGAAATTTAGTAGCTGTAATTTCTAATGGAACAGCTGTATTAGGATTAGGTGATATAGGGCCTGAGGCTTCAAAACCTGTAATGGAAGGGAAAGGTTTGCTTTTTAAAATATATGCCGATATTGATGTATTCGATATTGAAATGGATGTAAACGATGTAGATTCGTTTGTGAAAACAGTAAAAGCTATTGCACCTACTTTTGGCGGTATAAATTTGGAAGACATAAAAGCACCCGAGTGCTTTGAAATTGAAAGACGTCTAAAGGAGGAGTTAGATATTCCGGTAATGCACGACGATCAGCATGGAACAGCAATCATTTCTGGAGCAGCTTTATTAAACGCATTAGAACTGGTTGAGAAAAACATTCAAGATGTAAAGATTGTTATAAACGGTGCTGGGGCAGCGGCAATTTCATGTACAAAGCTTTACATTTCTTTAGGAGCGCTTCATAAAAATATTGTGATGTGCGACAGTAAAGGTGTAATCCGTTTGGATAGACCAAATTTATCCGGTCATAAGCTAGAATTTGCATCCGATAGAGATTTAAATTCCCTAGAAGATGCAATGACCAATGCCGATGTTTTTGTAGGCCTTTCTAAGGGGAATGTAGTAAGCCCAGATATGGTCAAATCTATGGGTATTAAGCCCATTGTTTTTGCAATGGCAAACCCTTTGCCAGAAATATCTTATGCAAAAGCTATGGCTGCGCGTAAAGACATTATTTTTGCAACCGGTAGATCCGATTACCCCAATCAAGTGAACAATGTATTAGGGTTTCCATATATTTTTAGAGGAGCCTTAGACGTTAGAGCAACAAAAATTAACGAGGCAATGAAAATTGCAGCGGTAAAGGCAATTGCAGATTTAACAAAAGAACTAGTTCCTGAGGAAGTAAACCTTACCTACGATGAAACAAACATAACATTTGGAACAGATTATATCATACCTAAACCCAACGATCCGAGGTTAATATCTTGTGTAGCCCCAGCGGTAGCAAAAGCAGCCATAGACTCTGGTGTTGCAACAGGTACTATTGATGACTGGGACCGCTACAAGGTTTCACTCAACAAACGAATTGGGCGCGACAACAAACTGATTAGAAATGTAACAACTCGTGCAAAGTTAAACCCAAAGCGCGTAGTATTTGCTGAAGCTGACCATTACAATGTTTTAAAAGCAGCTCAAATTATAAAAGACGAGGCTATTGGCGAGCCTATTTTACTAGGTAGAATAGACAAAATTGAAGCTTTGATTGAAGAACATGGATTTGACTTTGAGGGTGTAAAAATTATAGACCCAAAGGCCGTTGAAATGCAAGAAAAACTTAACGAGTTTGGAGATGCTTTGTGGGCAAAGCGAAAAAGAGACGGCTACACTCAGTTCGAATCTAGAAGAGTAATGCGCGAGCGTAATTATTTTGGCTCCATGATGGTGGAGTTAGAAGAGGCAGATGCAATGATCTCAGGTTTTTCTAGAAACTACCCCGAAACCATTAGACCCGCATTGCAAATTGTTGGAACTGAAGAAGGTGTAAAGCGCGTTGCAGGACTCTATGTGATTATGACTGTAAAAGGCCCTGTTTTTATTGCAGATACGACCATAAATGTAAATCCTAATGCAGAGCAACTAGCTGACATAGCAGAACTCACCGCAGATTCAGTTCTTCGATTGGGAATAAAGCCAACCATGGCAATGTTGTCGTATTCAAATTTCGGATCTACCAGAGATGCAAATTCTAAAAAAGTTAGAGAAGCAGTTCGGATTTTACGTGCTAGACGCCCTGACTTAACCTTAGATGGAGAAGTACAGGCTAACTTTGCGATGAATACAGAAGCGTTTGCTGAGAAGTTTCCATTCTCAGATCTAGCGAATAAACAGGTTAATGTTTTGATTTTCCCAAATTTGGAGTCCGGAAACATTGCCTATAAATTAATGCAAGAACTTGCTGGTTTTGAAACGATAGGCCCTATTTTAATTGGTTTAAAAAAGACGATTCATATACTTCAGCTCGGTGCTAGCGTAAAGGAAATTGTTAACATTACAACCATAGCTGTTGCTGATGCACACATTAAACAAAACAGAAAATGATTTCACATATAAATGGAAAATTAGTGGAGCTAAACCCTGCGTATGCTATAATTGAGTGTAATGGTGTTGGGTATTTGTTAAATATTTCTTTAAACACCTATTCTAATCTTGGCGAATCAGAATCCTGTAAACTTTACACCCATCTTTCTGTAAAAGAAGATTCTCACACCCTTTATGGTTTTTATGAAAAACTAGAGCGTAAAATATTTAGAATGCTCATTTCAGTTTCTGGAGTAGGAGCCTCCACTGCAAGAGTTATCCTCTCTTCAATGCAGTCTGCAGAAATTAGAGATGCTATTGTGAGTGAAGATGTTGCCTTAATAAAATCGGTTAAAGGAATTGGCATCAAAACTGCCCAGAGAATAATTCTGGATTTAAAGGATAAAATGCTCAAGGCTTTCGACGATATAGAAATCACCATCAAGTCTGGCAATAGAAATAGAGAAGAAGCGTTATCTGCCTTAGAAGTTCTTGGATTTCCTATGAAAGCAGTACATAAGCTCATAGATAAATTGTTAGAAAAAGATCCTCAAATAGAAGTGGAAGACCTTGTAAAACAGGCGTTAAAGCAGTTGTAAGTGGAGTGTAATAGGGGTATAAAATTTATTTTTACGCTATTTTTGTGTTTTGTAGGGAATACCCTTGTCAAGGCTCAAGACGATAGTTTGGCTTTGCCTTACCCCCAAATGCTTTTTAACGATCCAGGTAATTTCTCTCAAAATATTGAATACAATTTAGCAAATCGCGATTTTTCCTTCCAGAAATCAATTGGAGGATTGCAAGCTTCCAGACCAACATTTATGAGCGAGTCTGCTTACAAAAACTGGTTGTTTAAACAGCAAATTAGAAGTTTTTGGAAAGACAAGGTTCAGTCAAATTTAAGTGACCAGGGTATTGCCGGAACCAAACCAAAAATGAAAATTGGAGGCGAATCTTTTAGTCGAGTTTTTGGCGGAAATACTGTTGATATAAGACCTCAAGGTTCGGCGGAGTTGTCTTTTTCGGGAAATGTAAATAAAACCAAAAACCCATCTCTTACCGAGAATCAAAGAAATCAATCTAACTTTAACTTCGATCAAAGCATTCAAATGAATGTTATTGGAAAGATTGGAACCAAACTATCTCTTCGTACCAACTACGATACTAAAAGTCAATTTGATTTCGAAAATCAAATGAAGCTCGAGTATACGGGTACTGAAGACGAAATCATCAAAAAAATAGAACTTGGAAATGTAAGTTTACCTTTAAGTGGTTCCCTAATATCGGGAACTCAAAGTTTATTTGGAGTGAAGGCTCAATTTCAATTCGGAAAAGCCACTTTTACCACTGTTTTCTCAGAGCAGAAATCAGAAACAAGTACCATAAGAGTTGAAGGTGGAGCACAAACTACAAATTTTGAAATTTATGCCGACGATTACGAAGCGAACAGACACTTCTTTTTGTCGCAGTATTTTTACAATTCTTACGACGTAGCTTTAGCGAACATGCCTTTGGTTAGTTCTAATGTTACCATTGCTAATTTAGAGGTTTGGGTTACCAACAAAACAGGGAACACCTCTAACGTTAGAAATATTTTAGCTTTCCAAGATTTAGGTGAAAACTTAAATGAAGCCTACAATCAAAATTTAGGATTAAGTTCTGAGCCCATTAATATAACTAATCCAGACAATAGAAACAATAATTTATTTCCAACCGATTTAGTAGCCAGCAACCCCTCAATTCGAGAAGTTAGCCAAATAACGAGCTTGTTAAATGGTTCTGGATTTGTTCAATCGGTAGATTATGAAAAGATAGAAAACGCAAAGAAATTATCCAGTTCAGAGTATACATACAACGCCCAACTTGGTTTTATTTCCTTAAACCAATCCTTAAATTCTGATGAGGTTTTGGGGGTTTCTTTCCAATACACGGTTAATGGCACCCCTTACCAAGTTGGAGAAATTTCTAACGATGTAGCCTCACCTGGTGTATTGATTCTTAAGTTGTTACGATCTACTACACTTGATGTGAGCCTTCCAATGTGGCGCTTAATG
>CAWVTK010000039.1:0-15225 GCA_963933205.1 uncultured Flavobacteriales bacterium | reverse complement strand
AACCAAGATGAAATGATAAGAATAGACATACTAGAATTAAATGAGATATTAAATAATGATATGCCATATTTATATTGATACAAACCTAGCAATTACATATAGATTGTACAATAGGTATAATCACTCAAATATTAATCCATGCCAAAATTGAGCTCAAAAAGAAGCCTAATTTCTGCAACGATATTACAACTCAATAAACCCTAAGCTCGTCTACAAACAACCAAGCAGGGGAGCCAGCAGCAGGATGCCAAGATGGGCAAACGCCGTAGTTTTCGGCTTTAATTTTAACATATTTGGCTTCCACTTCCGGAAAACTTAAAACAAAAGATTCGATGAATTCTCCGTTTCGTTTGGTGGAAATATTTGGCTTTAGCTCGGCTCTATTGTAATAATTAAGTCCATCGGTAGAAGTGTATACTGTAATTTTTGTGGGCATAAAAATCCAAGACAAATTGTATTGAAAATAGGAGCTAATTACGGTGTCTATTTTTTGTACAGTATCAAAGCTAAGTGTGGCAACAAAGTCTTTAGCCGAATAGCCCTGCCAGTTTCCATCTCTAAAATTGGTGCTTCCTCTAAGTCCATCCAAAACAGTGCGGTCTCCCTTACCAGAATAAGAGTCAGCATAGCTGTTTAAACCAGAAATACGGGCTTCTAGTCCCTTGTGTTGGTAAATATGCATCGCTACAGGCGCGCCGTAGTTTTTTCCATTTTTGCTGGCCCATGCCTTTAAATGTTGGGTTCCGCTTAGTGCAAAGCAAGTGTCGTAGGGTATTGTATCAGAGCTATTTAGTGTGTATTGTAGCTTTAAATCATTCGTTCCTGGCGCTAGTTTTACTGTAAAAGCTCCTTTAGCATAGGTAGCGCTAAAATGTACTGGTACGGTTTCCAATCCGTAGTTAACCTCCAATTGCTCCAACCTTTTATAATGACTTTGAATGTTCTGGTAAAATGCAGGATAATCTTTGGTTTCTGAATAGGTCCATAAAACTTCTGCCATGGCCAAAATTCTAGGAAATACTTTGGAATCTACCGTGTTTTGAGGTGCTCTTTCGGACCACATAGCACATTCTCCGCCAATAATATGCAGTGCTTCTTTGGGGCTTAATCCCTCGGGTATGGGGTCGAACTGGTATATTTTTTCCAGGTCTATAGCCTCTAATCCGTAATCTAAATAAGCATGAGAGGTAGGCGATACAATGGCATCGTGTCCCGTTTTAGCCGCCTGAGCTGCGCCCTCAAAACCTCTCCAAGATTGTACAGTGGCGTTTTGTGCCAAGCCGCCCTCTAAAATCTCATCCCAGCCAATTAATTTTCTTCCTTTAGAATTGAGGTAATTTTCTATGCGTTTAATAAAATACGACTGCAATTGGTTAGCCTCATGCAAGCCCTCTTGCGTCATCCGTTTTTGGCATTTAGTACAATTTTCCCAACGAAATTTTGGCGATTCGTCGCCTCCAATATGTATGTACTCCGAAGGGAACAGATCCAGTACCTCATCTAATATACCTTCTAAAAAAGCAAAGGTGCTGTCGTTACCAGCGCAGTAAATGTCTTTAAAAACTCCCCAGTCGTTGGTCACTTCAAAAGGACCTCCTGTACAAGAGTATTCCGGGTAGGATGCTAAAGCTGCTAGACTATGACCGGGCAATTCTATTTCTGGAACCACGCGAACCCCTCTTTGGCTAGCGTAGGCTATTATATCTTTAATTTGACTTTGCGTGTAAAATCCGCCATAGGTACTGCCGTCTTTTTGTGTTCGCCAGGCTCCTATTTCGGTTAATTTTGGGTATTTTTTAATTTCAATGCGCCAGCCTTGATCTTCGGTTAAATGCCAGTGCAAAACATTTAATTTATGGTAAGCCAGTAAGTCGATGTAACGTTTTACAAAATCTATTTCCATAAAATGCCTACTGCAGTCTAGTAACAAACCGCGCCATTTAAACTTTGGGTAATCTTTAATTAGTAAACAAGCTAATTTAGAATCGTTTATACCAATGCTGCGAGGTAGGAGTTGAAGAAATGAGTACAAACCATGAAGTAAACCTTCCTTGCCAGCGGCTTTAATAATAACAAAGGTTTTACTAATGTTAAGTTCGTAATAGGCAGGGTTTTCGTGTATATCCGCATCTAAAACTAAATTGATGCTGTTGGCTTTAATCGGATTATTAAATAGAACAATCGTGTCTGTAGGGTACGCTAATTTTTGTAGCTCCAAAGACAATAATTCTGCGGCAGCCCATGCATTTTCATCTGCGTAAAGCGTAAAATTGTTTAGGTTAAAATAAGAAGTTTTGTGCTCTACCTCCTGCACCTGCGGAATAATAGTTGTGGTTCCTTTTTCTGTTGGAGAACAAGAAATTACAGAAATTAACACCACAAATAACGAAAGTAGCCGCATGATTTATTATTTAAGGATTTAAATATTTTGCCAAGCCAAAGCACTAGCCCCAAGTATAGCAGCATCTGCAGCCTTTAATTTACTAGGCACTACGGCTACTTTGTTTTTAAAAATTTTAAGTAAATACGCTTCCATGTGCTTTTTAGTCGGCTTGAGTATTAGGTCGCCAGACTGGGCCAAACCACCAAACAAAACGATGAGTTTTGGACTAGTTAAAGCAACGGTATTTGCCAAGCTAAAGCCCAACTTTTCGGCTGTATAATCAAATATTTCTAAAGCTAAAGCATCGCCTTGAAGTGCAGCATCTGCAATAGATTTGCTACTAAGTTCTTTTAAAGTAGCTAAGGCACTATTGCTGTTGTTTTGCATCAATTCTTTCGCCGTTCTAACAATTCCACTGGCTGATGCGTAGGTTTCCAAGCAGCCCATTCTCCCACAGCCACAAGCTCTACCGTCTTTTTCTACAATGGTATGGCCCAATTCGCCTGCAAAACCATCGTGCCCGTATACTAAATCTCCGTTTACAACAAAACCACTTCCAAGTCCGGTACCTAAAGTTACCATTACAAAGTCGTTTACACCTTTTGCTGCTCCATAGATACGCTCGCCAATTGCAGCTGCATTAGCATCGTTGGTTAAAAAAACAGGAAAGTTAAAATGTGCAGAAAACAATTGAGTTAAAGGAATAATGCCTTCCCATTTTAAATTGGGTGCAAACTCAATAGTACCTGTGTAATAATTTGCATTGGGCGCACCAATACCCATTCCTACAACTTCCAAATTGGATTCTGTAGAAATTAAGTCCTTTAGCTCTTTAGTAACCTTGCTAACAAAATCTTCAACCAAAGGGTAATCTGTTGTTTTAATTGCTTTTTGCAGCAGGCAGTTTCCCTGCGCATCTACCAATCCAAAAACAGTGTTTGTTCCTCCTATATCAATTCCAACCGTAACTTTTTTACTAGACGTCATAATTTACTCCTTGTGATTTTAATACCTTTTTTACTTTAACTGCAAAGAAAATTAAATAAGCAAAACAAGCAACAGTAATCCAGTAAGAATTATGAATAGAAAATAAATCGGCTAATTTACCCTGAATTGGAGGTATAATGGCACCTCCTAAAATCATCATTATTAAAAAAGCAGAGCCCTGAGAAGCGTATTTACCTAAACCTGCTATAGACAAAGAAAAGATGCTAGGCCACATGATAGAACAAAACAACCCACCACTCATAAAGGCATACAAGGCTATGGTTCCTTCAGAAAACAAGCCTACCAACATGGCAAGAGCACCTAAAACCCCAAAAATAAATAAGGTTTTTGCAGGTTTTTCTTGTCCGAAGTAAAAACCAGCTATCAGCAATAAAATACTCCAACCGTATAAATACAAGCCGCTTATATCATTGTTGCTTACATGGTTTACAAACAGTACTACCCCAAAAGCTAGATAAGGCACAAGTATGAGTAAAATATTTTTTAGGGTTTTACCTGGATTAAAAACAGTAATGGCTCCTGCCCATCGACCAATCATTAAGGAACCCCAGTACATAGAAATATAGGGTGCAATTTGAGCATCAGAAAAACCACCAAAAGCTTCCGACTTTAAAAGCTCTCCCAAATTACTTTGAATGGTAACCTCTACGCCTACATAGGTAAATATGGCTAACATGCCCAAAACCAATTGTGGGTATTGCATGGCGCCCCAGCCTTCTGGTTTTTTAAGCGCACTTTTATTGGCAAATAGCAATGCTCCAATAATAAGAACCAGGGCCAGCATCATTAATTGAAAAATAAAGTTAGAATCTACTACATCTCCTCGGTACTGATTGAAAACAAAAAAGAAGATAACAAGTAAGGATGCGGTTATAAAACCGAGTGTTTTTAAAGCTTTGGGAGCTTGTACAAAAGTAGTATCGCCTTTTGCTTGGGGTAATTTTTTTGAAAAAACGAACAAGGCTGCTGCCACTAAAAACAAAGCACCTACTGCTGTGTAAAGTAGCTTAACGGTAGCTAAATCGATTTCAGAAACCTGACTTTCAGTATAGGTTGCAGCTCCAAAAAGAGCCAAAGCTACTGCAATGGGCCCTATGGCAGTACCAAATGAGTTTACACCACCCGCTAAGTTTAAGCGGTGCGAACCGGTAGCCGGACTTCCTAAGGCAATGGCAAAAGGATTGGCAGATGTTTGTTGCAAAGAAAAACCTAAGGCAACCACAAATAAGGAGGCTAAAATAAATCCAAAAGATCCGCTAGATATGGCTGGAATCATAAGTGCTGCTCCTACCGCAGAGAGTACAAGACCGTAAACAATTCCATTTTTGAAACCCCATTTATTAAGAACATCCATTTTTACATAACCCGAAATAACAAAGAGCAGTAAAGCACCAATATAATAGGCGCCATAAAAAGCAAAGTCTATAAGTTGCGACTGAAATTGATCTAGATGAAAATACGATTTACAGAAAGGAATAAATACGCCGTTGGAAGCCGCTATAAATCCCCAAAAGAAAAAGACAGTTACTAGGGTTGCCAGTGCTGCATTGTAGTTGGTTTTATTCTCCATGGTTTTTTTTACTATAGTTTGTGTTAGATATTTTAAGTTGAATTAGACTTTTACTTTGTTACAAAAGAAGCTGCATTGTGCATTTTATTTTCTCCTGCTGCGTGCAGTGCGTAATTAAATCCAGGATGAATGGCGTATGCACCATAATTGCCCTCTTTGTCTATGGCTAAATAGCCCACCTGCATGTCTTTGTACTCTTGTTTGGAAACAATTCTGTTTACTGCTTCTTCGCACGCTTCTTGCGGATTTCTTCCTTGGCGCATAAGTTCTACAATTAAAAAAGAACCCAGGGTTTTCATCACCAGTTCTCCAAGTCCGGTTGCACAAGCTCCGCCTACTTCGTTGTCTACAAACATTCCTGCTCCAATAATAGGAGAATCTCCTACTCTACCATTCATTTTCCAGGCCAAGCCAGAAGTGGTACAAGCTCCAGAAATGGTGCCTTGCGTATCTATGGCCAACATACCAATTGTATCGTGGTTCTCAATATTAATAATGGGTTGGTATTTACTTTCTTTTAGCCATTCTTTCCAACGTCTTTCAGCTTCATCTGTTAAGAGATTCTCCTTTTTAAATCCTTTTTCGATGGCAAAATCAAAGGCACCCTTACCACTCAGCATTACATGAGGCGTTTCGTCCATAACTTTTCGAGCTACAGAAATAGGATTTTTAATGTGCTGTAAATAAGAAACGGCTCCGCAATTGCCCGTTTCGTCCATAATACAAGCGTCTAAGGTTACTTGTCCATCTCTATCGGGTAAGCCTCCGTAGCCTACCGACATCATTTCCGGATCGGATTCAGGAACTCTTACCCCAGCTTCTACAGCGTCTATTGCTTTACCACCAGCCTCAATTACTTCCATAGCAGCTTTGTTTGCAGCAATTCCATGGTTCCAGGTAGATATTACCAAGGGCAAGCTCGTGTTTTTTGCATCCGATCCCAATCTAAGTTCGGTTTGCACATCGCAAGATGCTAATGCCGTAGCCGCAGTAACTATAGCCGTGTTTTTTAAAAAATCTCTTCGTTTCATACGGAGTATTAATTTATACTTATTTCATCGGCAAAAATCCAACAGATGTCTCCTGGAGCTCTGTGCCAATTTGGATTGAATTTTCTGTTTTTAGCACTAACTTTTAGGTAGCGGGCTTTGGTGTTTGTTTTCAAAGTAAAATCTTGAAGCACAACAGAAGCCTCGGTTTCCTCAATTTTGTTTAAAACCCTGCCAAGTTTTGTGTAGTTTACACCGTCGCTAGAGGCAAAATAGTCTAGCCATTCTGGCATAAAAATCCAAGCATTCCAATCCTGAAGAAAACCAGTACTTATGGAGGATATAGTAGTTTCGGAACCCAAATCTACCACAGCTTCCAAATTTACACCTTGATAACCTTGCCACCTACCCGTCATGTAACTGTTGGGTCCTTTTAAGTGATCTATTAGCGCTTTATTTCCTCCGGCAGAATATTGCGAGCCGTATGCGGTAAACAACTCAATAGAACGACCCTGAGGTGTTTTTGTGAAATTGGCGCTTATTGTTTTACTAAACTGGTCTTTTTTTACTGCAATGGCTTTTAGCGTTGTGTTGCTACTTAGCGTAAAAGGCTTTGTGTACAAGGCAGCACTTGTGCTTGGTTCCGAGTTGTTGAGTGTATAGTAAATTTTAGCCGTAGGATCCAAAGCTTTAAGCTCAATTGTATTTTCCTTAGAAAAGGTTCTGGCACCTTGGTTAACGTAGGGTACAGCAACTATAGTGTGGGCATCGATAACAGATATAGGAATTTCTGAGTCTAGCGAAGCCCAGCTTTTATTTGCTTGGTTTCCCATTACAAACTCCAAGGTTCCGCCCTGCATAATTTCTTCGTGCTTAATAAATGATCTATTAAAATCTACTCCATTTAATTGGGCCGATTGTATGTATTTATTTTCTTCTGATGCCCCCAAAGCACTTATTATAAACTGTCGTCCGTTTTCAAGGTTTATTTGAGCGCTTTCTATGCGTGGGCTTCCAATAGTATAATAATCCGAACCAGGTGTTACAGCGTAAATTCCTAAGGCACTTAACACGTACCAAGAAGACATTTGTCCACAATCCTCGTTGCCCGATAGTCCATCGGGACTATTGGAATACAATTGTTTTAAAATTTGAGAAACCCGCTCTTGAGTTTTCCAGGGTTTGTTAACGTAATTGTACAAATAAGACATGTGGTGTGAGGGCTCGTTGCCGTGAGCATATTGACCAATTTTACCTGTTATGTCTACCTGATGTCTGCCGGGAGTTTCGGATGAGCTGGTAAACAGTTCATCTAACTTTAATTCGAGTTGTTTTTTTCCACCCAATGCCTTTGCAAAACCTTGTACATCTTGCGGTACATAAAAAGAGTATTGCCAAGAATTGGCTTCTGTATAATTAAAATTTACTTCTGCCGGATTAAAGGGTGAAAACCAGGAATGATTCATTTTTGCACGCATAAACCCTGTGTTCGGATCGAAGATGTTTTTGTAAGATTGAGCGCGTTCTGTAAACTTTTTATAATCTGCTTTCTTACCCAATTCCTTTGCCATTTGAGCTATGCACCAATCGTCGTAAGCGTACTCTAATGTTTTGGATACAGACTCGGTTTCGTCGTTGGCAGCAATAAACCCATTTTTTTTATAAGACGCTAATCCTAAGTGGTTTTTGTTTGCTGAGTAAAGCATTGCTTCATAGGCTTTCGCTACATCAAAATCTCTAATTCCTTTTAAGTAAGCATCCACAATTACGGGTACCGAGTGGTAACCAATCATGCATCCGGTATAGGTTCCTGCCAGTTCCCAAACAGGCAACTGCCCTCCTATTTCGTATTGATTAACAAAGGTTTTAATAAAGTCGTTACTGCGCTCTTGGTTTACTAAAGTAAACAAAGGGTGTGTAGCACGGTAAGTATCCCAAAGAGAAAAAACGGTGTAATTGTCAAAAGCATTTGTTTTGTGTATTTGTAAATCTGTTCCTCTGTAAGAGCCATCTACATCAGAAAAAATATTGGGTGCAATGCACGAGTGGTACAATGCCGTATAAAATATGTGCTTGGTTTCTTCGTCCGAGGTAATGTTAATTTTAGAAAGCTCTTTATTCCAAGCTTGTTCTGCCGCATGTTTGGTTTTGTTAAAATCCCAATGAGGTATTTCTGCTTCTAAGTTTTTACGTGCCGAAGCAATACTAACAGCAGATAGTGCTACTTTAACCAAAACCTGCTCTCCATCGTTTGTATCAAATACAAAAGAAGCCTTTAGTTGTTTATCGTTTAATTGACTTAGCTCTGTAGGAAAATCATTTTTAGCAATGGTGCCAGTTTTAAAGTCCTTAGAAAATTGAGCTACAAAATACACGTATTGATCGGTAGCCCATGCCTTTGATCTTCTAAAACCAACCACCTCGTTCTTGGCAGTTATTTGCAGTTCCGACTCCAGCACCTCATCTCTATGCTCTAGGTCTAAAATAAGTGTTGCTTGCGCAGATTTAGGAAATGTATACTGATGAAAACCAACCCTTTTGCTGGCAGTAAGAGCTACATCTACGGCATAATCTTCTAGATAAACTTGGTAATACCCCGCATGTGCGGCTTCGTTTTGATGCGAGAATTTTGATGAATAACCAGGATTTCCGTCTGCACCATTGTTGTAGTATACTGGCCCAACAGTTGGAGCTAAAAGCACATCGCCGTAATCGGAAACCCCAGTACCGCTTAAATGTGTATGCGAAAAACCATAAATAATAGAGTCGGAATAATGATACCCTCCACATCCATCCCAGCCTTCTAAACGAGAATCTGGACTTAATTGTACCATTCCAAAAGGAAGTGTTGCTCCAGGAAAAGTATGGCCATGTCCTGCTGTACCAATAAAAGTGTTTACGTAAGAATAGAGCTCCTTATTCGTTTGGCACGAAAGGAAAATACTGAATATAAGAAGTAAGGAAAATAGTTTTCTCATTTAGTTTGCTTAAGGTTTCGAAGATACATTATTCAATTTGAAGAATTAAAAACAAATGGAAGCTACTCTAACGCAATCAGAACATTATTAATAGGTATCAACCATGGAAAAGAAACTTAGGTTGTTGGTATTAAACTCATCCATTGGATAATCGTTGTAAAACCGAATGCGTTTGTGCTCGTTTGCAGGCAGGTCAAAGTAATTGTCTTCAAACCGACCGTCGTGCAAAGAATTTAGGAATACGTTTTTCATAAAAGCATCGCTAAAGAGCTCTACAACAAAACCAATACTGTCTTTTTCTACTTTGTACGAAATACCTGTATAAGGTAAGTCCATGTCTTTGGTTTTTACAAAATGATGCAACTTACGGGCTTTTACTTCTCCGCTTTTTAAAATTTGGATGTCTAAGTAGGATTGATTCTTTAAGCTATCGATGTATAAATAGTCTTCTAGCGACTTGGAATATACAAGAGTACTGGAGGCTCCTTTTACCGAAATGAGTTTAGCATTAGAGCCCAATCGAGCGCCCGAATAATCAATGTGATCAATGCTTAAATCGTAGATTTGATCTTGGTGCGTATCGTTTATTACATAAGTAAAAACAGAATCTTTTGTTTGCCTACTAGAAATAATCAAATCCTGATAGGATCGTTTTGCGGTATAATGTAAGGCTTTCCAGTTTCCATAATAATCTCTACCAGACCAGGATACCGCCGGCCAGCAATCGTTAAACTGCCAATACAAGGTACCCATATTGTAGGGTCTTGCTCTTCGATGGGCTTCAATTCCCATGCGCATTCCATCGGCCTGAAGTATTTGAGAAAGGTAAACAAAGCTCTCAAAATCTGCGGGAGTTTTATAATCTCTTGCCATGTACTCTTTTATCAAATTGTTTCCACGTGGGTGTTTTTGATGGGTTTTCATCACCTCAGAATCCATGTACATATCTTCCTCTAAAACAAACAGCTCTAGTGCATCCATTTCTGGGAAAGATTGAAATCCGTACTCACTCATAAATCGAGGTACTTTGGTTTGGAAATTTTCGAAGGGTTCGGCATCGTGCCAAACACCCCAATAATGTGCATCTCCAGTATGTTGGTGCTTGGGATTTCCTCTACCGTATTGTGGCGAAGATTCCCAATAGGCGGTATTCGATAAAGAGTGAACTAGGTTAGGGAGTAGTTTGTTAAAAAGATTCTGGTAATCTGTCCAAATAGAATCTATTTCCTCTTGGCTTCTATGGTCTTGCCAGGCCCATCGGTGCCATCCTTCGGAGTTTTCGTTGTTTCCACACCAAAGGGCTATAGAGGGGTGTTTACGCAGGCGTTTAATTTGTTGTGTAGCTTCTAAGGCTACCGATTCCATAAAAGCATCGCTGCCAGGATACATGGCACAGGCAAACATAAAATCTTGCCATACAAGAATACCAAGGCTATCGCATAAGTCATAAAAATAATCGTCCTCGTAAATTCCACCACCCCAAACGCGCAGCATGTTCATGTTGGCATCGGCTGCATCTAGCAAAGCTTTTCTGTACGCATTGGAATCTATGCGGGTATGAAAAAAGTCTAAGGGAATCCAGTTGGCTCCTTTGGCGAATAAGTCTTTTCCATTCAGTCGAAATTTAAACCCTTTCCCCAATTCGTCTTCTTCTTGAACCAGTTCAATTGTACGAATTGCAAAACGCTCTTCGAGCTCTTCTATTACGGAGCCATCCTCTTTTAGCAAAGACAGCTTTATGCTTGTAAAATCCTGAGAACCATAGCCAATTGCATTCCAAAGCTTTGGGTTTGCTATTGTAAATTCGAAAGAGCTTTTGGCTTGCTTTAGCGCAATAATAGTATCTAAAAATGAAATCGAATGTACGCTAGTATCCCAGTTGGAAATCTCTAACTCTAAACTTAATCGAGCTAAAGCGTTGTTTGCCGAAAGTGTGCTTATGTGTACCTGGCTAAATTTACTTTTGTTCGAGGCAATCAGTTTTACTTCTTCAGTTATGCCACAACCCAAAAGTTTGGGACCCCAATCCCAGCCAAAATGAAACTGAGGCTTACGTACCTGTACTCTTTCTGCTCCAGGTAAAAGGTAAGGTGCAGCAGCTTCCAGTTCTTTTGCTTTTGCACTGGTGGGTTTAAAAACAAAGCGAATTTTATTGTTTAAGGCTAACAATGAAGTCAAATTTACCTGATGAGACACAAAAAAATTACTGCATGTTTGAATAAGCGAGTCGTTTAAAAACACCTCTGCATAGGTATCTATACCAGAAAAGTGTAGAGCTATGTTTTGCTTTTTAAGAAATGCCGCATCCAACGAAAAAGTGCTTTGGTATTCCCAAACTGTTGTTGCTATCCAATCCGATTTATTTTCATTTGCACTGTAAAAAGGATCTTCTATAAGATTGTTGTCGTACAAATCTAGATGTACAAAGCCAGGAACTTTAGCTGGCATCCAACTCTCGCCGTATGCTCTAAACTCCCAGTTTTGGAGTACGATTTCATTAGGAATATTTTTAGAAGTACAAGAAACAATGAGTAAAGCTACAAGCAGGAAAAAGTTAAATTTTTTGATTCTTGTGCACATAGTTGGTAAAGTGGTTTAGTTTATCGAAATCGATGCCAATATAATCAAATGATGAGATTTTTGAAGTAGACGTCATTGATATATTTGATTTGAATTCCATTTTAGATTGCTGCATTTTTTTTGCTGAAAGATGAATGTTTTTAAAGCCTGCATCAATAAATTGCTGTACGTTTAATTTAGTTACTCCTCCACCGGGCATTAAGTCTATTCTTCCTTTGGCTTGTTTATGCAATGCTAGGAGCTTAGAAAAACCTTCGTTTACGTTAGAAGAACCTCCAGAACTTAATATTCTGGTACAAGCGGTTTTTATTACAGCCTCTAAAGCATTGTTTAAATCTGCCGAAGCATCAAAAGCTCTATGAAAAGTTACAGGTAAAGGTGCTGCCAATTTAACCAAAATTGAGGTTCTTTCTTCGTCTACCGAGCCGTCTGCGTTTAAAATACCCAATACAAATCCATTGGCACCCATTTGTTTAAACCAAGAAATTTCTGCTTTCATCAGCTCAAATTCTTCCATCGAATAAAGAAAATCACCTCCTCTAGGACGAATCATTACATAAATGTTGTTGGCGAGTTTTTTTCTAGCTTCTAAAAAAGAAGCAGGACTAGGAGTGGTTCCTCCTTCTACGTAATTAGAACAAAGCTCTATTCGTGTAGAAGAACTAATTGGTTCGAGTACTAAAAAGGAAGAGGAAAACGCACAAAGCTCTATTTGCATTGGGGAAATTGTTATTAATTAGTCAAAAAAAAAACACGCTATCCTAGGGGAGCAGCGTGTTTATAAAAATTAGGGGGGAATGAATTTTTTTTATTAAAAAACGAATATACAATAAGTTTTTAAACCAACAAGTTTAGAGTCAATTAGCTAGAGTTCCAAACAATAGTGCCTTAGCTCCCTAAATGGCTAGTACTAGCCAAAGTTTTTGTGCGGTAAATTGCGCTCTAACTGTTTTTTAATTTCTTGAGAAATTTTTAAAACTGTTTTACCGTCAACATTAAAAGAATGTTTAGCTGCAGTATAAAAAAGAGTTCTTTTTTTTAGATGACTCGAAAGAGTTGAACTTAAAATTTGAGATGGGTGGGCGGAATTTAACAGAGGTCTGTTCAACGAATCTGATTGGAGTCTTTTTAACAACGTTTCTTCGGAAGCATTTAAATAAACGGTTTCGCCCATTTCATTCATCAAATCCATAAGATGATTAAAACAAGGCATGCCTCCTCCTGTAGCAATTACTAGCTTATCTTGGTCTATTAAAAACTCCAAACATTCCTTTTCTTTGGAGCGGAAATAGGCTTCGCCTTGTTCGTTAAAAATTTGAGTGATTGATTTACACGAGCGGGCTTCAATCCAAAGATCCGTATCGAGAAATTTGTAACCCATAGCTTTGGCTAATTCTTCACCTACACTAGATTTTCCAGCGGCCATATATCCAATTAAAAACACGAGCATTAAAAAGGAGCTCCAGGTTCGTTACTCATATGTTTGTACACCAATCTGTCTACCCATTTTGGGAAAAACTTATTTAAAAAAACAGTCAATTTACCATTGGTCGTTAGTGTTATTCGGTCTTTCCTCTTTTCTACTGCCTTTACAATGGCCAAAGCTACTTCTTCTGGTTGCATCATTTTTTGCTCATCTCTAGGAGTTTCTCCCTGCGCAGTACCATCAAAAGCGAGGGCTGTGTTTCTGATATTAGATGCTGTAAAACCAGGACATGCGAGCAAAACATGAATTCCTTTTTTTAAATTTTCTATTCGCAGTGCTTCTAAAAAGCCGTGCATGGCAAACTTAGAGGAGGAATAGCCCGTTCTTCCGGGCAAACCTTTGTAACCAGCAATAGAAGAAACCCCTACTACAGAACCTTTATTTTTTAGCAAACTATCCATGGCATAACGCGTACAATAAACGGTTCCCCAAAAATTAACATCCATTACTTTTTTGAGTACTTTTAAATCAATTTCGGCAAAAGCAGCGCGCATAGAAATACCTGCATTGTTAACCAATACATCAATTTTACCAAATTTTTGAATTGCTTTTTCCATCAGCATTTTACATTCCATTTCTATAGAAACATCTGTGGGCACAACAAGCACCTCTACTCCATATTTAAGAATTTCTTTGGAAATACGAACTAATTTCTCTTCCGAGCGGGCAGCCAAAACAATGTTTGCTCCTTTTTGTGCAAACTTTATAGCCGTAGCCTTTCCTATACCAGAGGAGGCACCAGTAACAATTACAAGCTTATTTTTCATCTATTGCTTTTTTAATCGTAAAATTGCATTTAATGCAGAAACAAATATACTAATAAGTAAATGCGGTTAACTACAAATGGAATTTCCTGCAAATTAATCTTTACTTCCAAAGCCTTAACCTTTAGCTGAGTTTAAATTATGAAAATCCTTGAAGTTTCTTCGCCATCAGAAATTAAAAAATTTCATCAACTTCCTTATTTCATCTATAAGAACGATCCGAATTGGATTGCGCATATAAAACAGGAAATTGAGGCGGTATTTGTGCCCTCTAAAAATAAGTTTTTTGAACAGGGCAATGCAGTTCGATATCTATTGGAGGATGCTAACGGAAACATTATTGGACGAGTAGCTGCCTTTGTTGATGGTAAGAGAGCACATAGTTTTAAACAGGCAACTGGCGGAATGGGCTTTTTTGAGTGCATAGATAATAAAGAAGCTGCGTTTCTTTTGTTTGATGCTTGTAAAAAATGGCTAAAGGAGCAGAATATGGTAGCTATGGATGGCCCTATAAACTTTGGCGAAAAAGATCGATACTGGGGTTTGTTGGTTAGCGGATTTGACCACCCACCTATTTACGCCAACAGCTATAATCCTTCCTATTACCAAGCCTTTTTTGAGAACTATGGCTTTAAAACCTATTTCAATCAGCATAATTTTATAAAACCACTTTCGGCTCCAATGCCAGAAAAATACAGATTAAGATGCGAGCGACTGAAAAAAAACAAGAATTATGTATTAAAAACCATCGATAAAAACCATTTAAAAAAATACGCTGAAGACTTTCGAGAGGTGTACAACTCTGCCTGGGTTACACACGATAATTTTAAAGGAATGTCTGCAGACCAGGCAATGGCTATGCTAATTAAGATAAAGCCGGTGATGGAGGAAGATCTGATTTGGTTTGTTTACTACAACGACAAACCCATTTCTTTTTTAATTATGATGCCGGAGTTGAATCAATTTTTTAAAGCTACCAATGGAAACTTTAACCTTTGGGGGAAATTAAAATTTCTTTGGAAAAAACTGTTTAGCAAACCAAAATTTGTTTGGGGTTTAGCTTTTGGAGTAACTCCAAAGTTTCAAGGAATTGGAATGGAATCTTATGTACTGAACTCCGCAGCAGAACATCTGCGTACCAAACGCCCAAATTACTCAGACGTTATTGTAACTTGGATCGGAGATTTTAATCCAAAAATGATACACGTAACACAATCTATGGGTTCGATAAGTTACCACGATTTAAAAACATACCGTATGATGTTTGATGAAAACGCTGTTTTTGAGCGTTCACCAATCATAGAATAATAAGGTTTTCAAGGGCTTATAAAAACAGTGAATAATATTACAAAATAGGTTTTGTCTTGTTAAATAATGCACTTATATTTGCATCGCTTTTCAGAAAGCACAAAGTTCTTTATTTACCTAGGTGGCGGAATTGGTAGACGTGTACGCTTGAGGGGCGTA
>CAWVTK010000038.1:0-15255 GCA_963933205.1 uncultured Flavobacteriales bacterium | reverse complement strand
ATATGGAATTAAAGAAGAGGCTAAACAACATTTAGACGACGGTAATAAGTACTGATAGTAAGGCTACTAATACAGATAGATTTTAATTTAAAAGAAGTATTAAACCTACGAAGTGGCAACTATTTGGGCAAGAGATAACGAGCGATTTCTCGAGTGATGAAAACAGTAGATTAGAAAAAAAGATTCTCAAAAGTAAAAATTGAGCATTAAAGTTCCGGTTGCTCCCCCTAGTATAAAGCCCTCATTCTTTATGTTTAGGCCGTATAAATATTCGGCACCTAGCCCAATTTTTGCTTTTATAAAATATTCTACACCGATAAAACCATTTATTCCGCCAGTCATGTCTGTATACTTTTCGCCCGAGAGGTCTTTTTTATTCGACATGAATAAGCCTCCTTGGTATCCGTAAAAACCTTGAAGCCTCGTCTTTCCTTTTCTAAATTCCTTACCTGCCGTAAAACCAAAGTTGTAGGGGTTTGTTGCGCTCGAGTCTGAAGTAAAATAGATTTGTGCACCAGCTCTCCAAGCGGTATTGTCGTCGGTAAAATACTTTGCTGTAAAACGCATTCCATTTGCAAAGTTAAGCTCTGGAGTCTCCGTTGTTCCGTTAATAAGGTTGCCCAAATATTTTAAAGCAGGCTCTGCGTTAGTACCTATGGACCAGTTGCCAGATTTTGGGGTGTATTCTTGAGCGCTAGCCAAGCCCATGGTTAGTAGAATTGCAACTAAAAAACAAAGTATATTTTTCATAACTCAATAGATTTAATTTAAAAAAGCTGCCTAAAATTAAATTTAGGCAGCTTTTATTTGATCAATTGTCTATTCTAAAAATAGAAATTTAGATTGATAGAGGTAGTCGTTCCACCAAGGTTAAAACCACTAAATGCAGCTTCGTCCATATAAAACATAAACCCATATTGGTATTCTGCACCTAGGCTCAATTTTGGTTTTACGAAATATTCTACACCAACGAATGCATCGCATCCAAACCCATAGGAAGAGTTTTCAGAGTCGTTGTAAGGAGTTGCAGAAGAATCGTAGCTTTCTGACCTTAACACAAGGTTCGACTCGTAGCCGTATAAACCTTGGAGTCTAGAAGACCCACGTCTAAATTCTTTACCTGCAGCAATAGATAGTGCAAATTCCGATTGGTTGTTTCCATCTGAAAATTGAGACCTGGTTTGTAGATTAAATCCCAAACGCCAAGCCTGATCGTCTTCATTGAAATACTTTGCGCTTAGTGCAAAATTATTATCCGTGAAGTCAACTTCGGGAACATCCGAAGTACCTGCAAATAAATTACCAGCATAAACTAGTAAAGATTTGGCATCGGTACTTAAAGCCCAATCGCCTTTTTTTGGGGTATACTCTTGTGCACTTAAGCTAACACTTAGCACAATTGCACAAAAAGCAAAGATTAATTTTTTCATAAATTAAACTTTTAGAAGTAAAAGTTTAAATTTAATCCAGCTGTTCCACCTCTAATGCTAAACTCACTGTCTACATCATCAGAATAGAAATTTAACCCATGCATGTACTCTGCACCTAAACTCATTTTTGGCTTAAAGAAGTATTCTACACCAATAAATCCATTTGCTCCAAATCCAAAAGAAGAATCTTCAACATCCGAAGTAGTTTCATCACCATCGTCTGAAGATGAACTAGACATAGATAACATAGCACCATAGCCATAATAACCTTGCAAACGAGAAGATCCTTTTCTAAATTCTCTACCCGCAGATAGTGTTAAGTCGAACGAAGAATAACTCGCATCGCTTGTGTCAGATTGAGACATCATGCCTATACCTAATCCAGCTCTCCAAGCAGTCATGTCGTCTGTAAATAGTTTTCCGTGAAATGCCATCCCATTTGAAAAGTCTACACTTGGGCCTTCTGCAATTCCGTTAAATAAATTTCCAACATAAGTTAACATCGAACCAGCATCTGTACTTAAACCCCAATCACCAGCTTTTGGTGTGTAGTCTTGCGCATTTGCTACGGTTACAGAAAGTGCCAAGGCACAAAAAGTTGTAAGTAACTTTTTCATAATTTAAAAAATTTAGTTAGTAAATATTTAGTGTTCCAATTTTATAACAAAATAGTTTAGAATGAACTAATTGAAAATCACGTTGTTAACACTAGGTTGTTAAAAAGGCTACTAATTACAATGTTAGCAAGGGCTTGTGTTGATGTTGGTAAGATGTTTAATAAGCGTTTAGAGGCTGTTTTTACAACTGTTTTGATGTATAAACAGAAAATAGCAGCTCAAAAATTGAAAGAAAACAATCAGTAAAGTAATTTGTAAACGAAAACTCGCTGCAAAATTGATGAAAAATAGAGACTGTTATATATTTACTATAAGAAGATGAATTTAATCATGAAAATAGTATTGAGGCAAATTAGTTGATTGAAAGAATTGATGAGTTCGTGTACCAAAAATCAAATTGAACTGAACTTTACGGAAGATAAATTTTAGCACAAAAAAACATAGCAGTTATTTTAAACCAATATATGCTTTAAATGCAGTACTGCTTAAACAGGTTTGTTTTGCATAATATAAACAGAAGCTTAAAAATTAGCGCTTTTATTATACCATGCGTATTTTACCTGTAGGATACCTTTCTTTCCATACCGCAACGCTGTCCATACTCGGTAAGCTTATTTTTATTTTATCGGTATAAAATATAATTGTAGACTTTTTTGATTTTAATTTGTCTACCACTTTCATCGCCTTGTCTTTCGTTATTTTTCGTCCTGACATAGTTCTAAGTTTTTTATTCTGTACAAAAATAAGACATTTTGAATAATCTTACAAGCAAAAACCTATACAAAAACAACAAACCTATTCTTAAGCGCTTAATTAGCTTGGAAATAGAAGGTCCATTGCTTTAAATCGATACTCAAAAATAGAGTTCAATTGTCGTTCAATAAATAATTTATTAGCTACTGCTCCTAATATTCCCATTGGAGGGATGTACGTAACAATATCTGTCATGAGCACTCCACCTTCTTTTTGCTCAAAAATATGTTGATGATGCCACATCTTGTATGGCCCCATTCTTTGTTCGTCAACAAAAAAGGACAGTGGCTTTACGTTTGTAATTTCGGTCATCCATGTCAATCGAAGTCCCATAACCGGAGATACAGTGTAGAGAACAATCATTCCTGGATACATTTCATCGCAAGGAACAGGGCTCACAATTTTAAAATCCATGTATGCAGGAGTAATTTTCCCAAGATTTTTTGGAGATGATGCAAAATCCCAAAGTGTTTGTAAGTCTGTTTTTACGAATTGAGCTCTTTTAAATTGATAATGCATAGGGTAGGTAGTTTTAGGTACTATTTAACTGCTTTTAGTAAGTCATCAATTTCGGTTAGGATTTTTAAATTTGGGTGTTTGTTAATATCCTTAAGGTATTGCTTATGAGTTACTAGGTACTGAATTGAATTTGGAAAAATCTCCATCAATTTGTCTACCCGACTGTGTGTGTTTTCTAGCGATTGATTTGATAGATTAAAGTATAAAATATTTTTTATTTGAACTTTTTCTTTAACATCAATCAAAGAGTTTATTGGAAGGTTAGAGCCTAAATACAGGACCTTACAGCCTTCGAGTTTTAGTATTAAATGTGCAATTTGAAGGCCTATGTCGTGCAGTTCCTTTTCTGGTAAAAACAGAAGCCATGTATCTTTTGATGCCTTTATTTCTGTAGATCCTATAGCAAGAGATATCTTTATTTTTATCTGTTCAGCTAAAAAGTGTTCTTGCGACGGGCTTAGAGACCTTGTGAGCCAAAGCGTACCAATTTTGTTTAATGTAGGCAGTAGTACTGTACGGTAAAAGTTTATTAGACCAAACTCTTTAACACCAAGATCAAATACTTTGTCTGTCAAATTCTTATCAAAGTTTAATGTCGCTTCAATTAGTTTTAAAATATAATATTCAACCGAGTCGTCTAAAGACTCTGAGTTGTACATTTTTTCTACAGTGCTGGTTATTTCAGTATTCGTAAGCTTGTCAATTTTGGAAACTTTAACTCCGTTTTGAATCAGGGTTTTTATATTAAGCGCTCTTACAATCATGTCGTCGTCGTAATAACGAATGTTTGTAGAGCTTCTATGTGACACTAAAAATGTGTAGCGGTTTTCCCAGGTCCTTAAGAGTATTTTGTTAATACCAGTAATGGAAGAAAATTGGTGGATACTATAATTACTCATAAAAATTATTAGATTTTAATTTTTCGCAAATTATGCAATTAAACTCATATTGTATAAATTATGCCTTAAAAAATTATTCAAAAATTAATTTTAATTCTGATAGAATGAATACCTTTATCCAAAATTACGAATTTCATGAAGTATTCAGTTATAGGGAGTGGGTTTTCTGGGCTAAGCACGGCTGCTTACCTAGCAAAAGAAGGGCATGAAGTTCATGTATTTGAAAAGAACGAGAGCATTGGAGGACGCGCGCGTCAATTTAAAGCACAGGGCTATACCTTTGATATGGGCCCGAGCTGGTACTGGATGCCAGATGTGTTTGAAAAGTTTTTTGGAGATTTTAATAAAAAGCCGGAAGACTACTACGAACTAATAAAACTAGACCCAGGGTTTCAAATAATTTTTCCAGACGCCCACACCTTAAAATTAAGTAGCGATTGGGATGAGGTGTTGGCTCTTTTTGAGCAATACGAACCCGGTTCTTCTAAAAACCTAAACACCTTTATTAAAGAGGCAGCGTTTAAATACGATTTTGGAATAAATAAATTGGTTTACGAACCAGGCATGTCTCTTAAAGAGGTTTGTAAACCCGAAATTATTACTAATATTTTTAAATTACAGATGCTCTCTTCTTATAGAAAGCATGTAGCCAAGTACTTTAAAAACCCCTTTTTAATTGCTTTGCTAGAATTTCCGGTACTTTTTCTTGGTACTGCTCCTGCAAAAACACCTGCCCTTTACAGCTTAATGACTTACTCTGGAATAAAGCAAGGTACGTTTTACCCAATGGGTGGTTTTGGGAAAGTAATCGATGGAATGGCCGAAATATGTAAAGATTTAGGCGTAAAGTTTCATCTAAATGCAAACATTAAAGAGATTAAGGTAGAAAACAAACAGGTTGTTTCTATTAAAACGGATACAGAGGCCCATAAGGTAGATACGCTAATCTGTTCGGCAGATTACCACCACATTGACAAAGAGTTGTTGCCAGAACACCTGAGTAACTATTCTGAAAAGTACTGGGACAAGAGAGTTTTATCTCCATCATGTCTTATATTTTACATTGGGGTTAACAAAAAAGTAGCCAAATTAAAACACCACAACTTATTCTTTGATGAAGATATAGATACGCATACAGAGGATATTTACACCGCCAAACAGTGGCCAAACAAGCCTCTTTTTTATGCATGTTGCCCATCTAAAACAGATCCAAGCGTTGCACCAGAAAATAAGGAAAATTTATTTTTCCTTATCCCCATTGCCCCAGGAATGGAAGATACAGAGGAAATAAGAGAAAAATACTTCTCTATAATCATGAAAAGATTTGAAGACTATTGTGGGCAGGATGTTGAAAAACACATCGAGTACAAAAGAAGCTACTGCATTAAGGACTTTATTGAAGATTACAATTCTTACAAAGGCAACGCGTACGGCTTGGCAAACACGCTAAGTCAGACAGCGAATTTAAAACCAAAAATTGTTAACAAAAATATAAAGAACTTATTCTATACTGGGCAGCTAACTGTGCCAGGACCAGGGGTTCCTCCTTCTATTATTTCTGGCAATGTAGTTGCCAACTACGTTATGAAAAAAAACGCCAAATAAGATGAAAGAACTCTTTGATTCGGTTTGCTTTAAATGCAGCCAGATAACGACCACCTCATATAGTACAAGTTTTTCTTTTGGTATAAAAGCACTAGACAAAAACTTACATGCGCCCATTTATAACATTTATGGTTTTGTTCGGTTTGCAGATGAAATCGTAGACACTTTTCATGGATACGATAAGGAAGCTTTGCTCTTAAAATTTAAACAAGACACGCACCTGGCCATAAAGGAAAAGATTAGCTTAAACCCAATTTTAAATAGTTTTCAGGACGTAGTAAACCGTTACAATATCGATTTAGAGCTGATTGACACCTTTCTAGATAGTATGGAAATGGATTTGAAACCCGAACTCTACGACAAAAGTAAATACGACAAATACATTTTAGGCTCTGCGCAAGTGGTAGGTCTTATGTGTTTAAAGGTTTTTGTAGCAGGAAACACTGCTATGTATCAGGACTTAAAGCCTTATGCCATGAGCTTAGGTTCTGCATTTCAAAAAATTAATTTTTTAAGAGACATTAAAGCCGACTTTTTAACCTTGGGCAGAACCTACTTTCCCGATGTAGATTTACAAAACTTTAATGCCGAAGACAAAAGAATTATTGAATTAGACATTCAAAAAGATTTTGACCATGCCTTACTAGGAATTAAAAAATTGCCAATAAAATCTAGAACCGGCGTTTACCTGGCTTACACCTATTATTTTAAACTTTTCAAAAAAGTTAAATCGGTTTCTTCATCCAAAATATTGAACCATCGTATTCGTATTAACAACACCTTAAAGGTTTTGCTAATTGTAACAACTTTGATAAAAAGTAAATTAAGGCTGTTATGAAGAGCGTAGCTTTTTTACTCTTTTTATTATCGAGTATCGTAAGCAAGGTTGGGGCTCAAGAACTACTTCACTCTGTTTACATGCAAGCGATAGAAAGCGAGCAAGTTTGCGATTCTTTACTCAAAATGACCGCAGACATAGACTTGGAACAAAAGCCATTGCTTTTTGCATACCATGGCGCAGCGCTTATGCTTAAGGCTAAGCACAGAATAAATCCATTTAAAAAGTATGCTTTTTTTACAGAAGGAAAAGAGGTTTTAGAATTGGCCATTGCTGCAAATCCAAACCATATTGAAATGAGAGTTTTAAGGTACACTCTGCAAAAAGAGGTTCCAAAATTTTTAGAATACTACAAAAATATTGAAGAGGATCGTCAAATTATATTTGCCACGGAAAAAGGCATAAACATTTACAATAAGTTTAAATAAGATGGAAGAAAACGTACTGTTAGTAGACGACAAAGACCAGTTTATTGGACTTATGAAGAAAATGGAAGCGCATGAAAAAGGCCTTCTTCATAGAGCGGTATCTGCTTTTGTGTTTAATTCTAAAAACGAAATGCTTTTGCAAAAAAGAGCCCTTAGTAAATACCATACTCCTGGACTTTGGAGCAATACAGCTTGCACGCATCCCAGAGAAAATGAAACCGTTAAAGATGCTGCCCAGCGAAGAGTGTTCGAAGAAATGGGCATTAAAACAACACTAGATTTTAGCTTCAGCTTTACCTACAAATGCGACTTTAACAATGGCTTAACCGAGCATGAGTTTGACCATGTATTTGTGGGCCGTACAGATGACTTACCAATCATAAATGCAGAAGAAGTTGATTCTTACGTATTTAAAAGTTTAGACTCTGTAGAAAAAGAACTTAAAGAAAGTCCGGAAAACTATACCAAATGGTTTCAAATTTGCTTTCCTAAAGTTCGTAAACTCTATTAATTATATAAAACAGTAAAGAATGTTGTCATTGTTACTTGTCCTTGGAACCTTTATCGCCATGGAATTTATATCCTGGGGAGCACATAAATACATTATGCACGGTTTTTTATGGTACTTACATAAAGACCACCACCAGGTAGACCATAAAAAGCGCACTCAAAAAAACGATTTGTTCTTTTTAATTTTCGCTTTTCCTTCGATGTTACTTGTTTATACGGGCTCTAAGGAATTTACGCCACTCTTTTTTATAGGCATTGGTATTGCTTGTTATGGTTTGGCTTATTTTATAATTCATGAAATTATAATTCATAGACGACTGCCTTATTTAAAAAACAGAAAAGGATCGTATTTAAAAACACTCCAAAGGGCCCACAAAATACATCATAAAACCCAAGGAAAGCACGGCGCTACTTGTTTTGGAATGCTCTTAGTTCCTAAAAAACATTGGGTTTAAGTTTCTTTTCTAAACCTCGGTAAGCTATGCTAGAAAAAAATGGAACAAAAAGACGTATGCCTTGTTCTTTAAATTATGCGGTTTGTTTATCGAATTCTTTTATTGAAGATCTTGAAAAGATTGGAGTTTTCCATAAAGCACAAATACTACATAAGATCCAAATAAAAGAAAACCTTATAGGAATACTGAGGCTCTAAAAGGAAGCAAAGGCTAAATTCTTAAAGTGTTTCATAATATTTTTTGAGTTGCTCTTCCAATTTTGTGCTTTCACTAGCAAACTCTTGATAGTACAATCCTCTAATTTCAGTATAATATTTTGCAGAATGGAAAAGATTGTAAAATTCGCTAGAACTTAATAGTTCTTTTGGGTGGTTTCTAATGTTCTTAATATCAATGTTTTTTTGTATAAATTGTCTAGAATCATCAGAAAAGTTATTAAAGATGTTTTCAACTCGCCTAACGTCATCACTTGAAATGTAGTACTCAGCAATTATTTTTCGTAGTATCTCGTTTTGAATAATACTAAGTTCTCCGCTATTTTTTATCGATTCGTATGTTGAAGTTTTAATTTGATTTATAATTACAAAAGTCAAAGCTGGTAATTTTATTGGGAGCGAATCTAAATCAAAATCACCATTTTTTAAAGACTTAACGGAGTACTCGCAATCTAGTATAATCTTATTATTAATTGTTAATGAATATTCTGCCTGCTCAATATTGTATTTGATGTCTTGAATTAAATCGTAAACAATTTTTTTCTCTCTCTCGGACTCTTTTAGTTTATTATTGGTGTTTGTAATAAAAAAAGCGAATAGAACACCTATCGAAATAATAATAATTTCAGTTATTACATATACTATTTTTGACTTTAGTGTCGCTTTCATATTAATTGTGTTTAGTTCCACATAGATACAAATACTTTTTCTTGATTAGGTTTTACTTTAAATTTTATAATCACTGCTATCATTCTTCGTTTACTCCAACGCTATACAACGGTTTGTGTATGAAAAGTAGGACATTTGTTATGCATTTTCGGTTCGGTTTAGCACAAACGCCTTATGTTTTTTATACTTTTTTAGGCACTGGGCTTATCCAAATCTTTATATTTAGCTGGTACTTTTATTCCTTTTTTAAAATTTTCAATATTGGAATGGCTTCTATATTTTCCCACAAGTGTTGGCAATGATATTTTGGTAAATATAAATCCGAATATTGTAAAAGCTGCGGTTATCCAAAAATCAGTTTGGAACTTAGTTATTGTTTCAACTATTTTTCTCCCAATCCAATTTGATTTGTAACATAAAGATAGAAAAGGAATCAATACAAATAGTAAAGAGATAAATACTTCGCCCAAACTTTTGTGACGCCATTTTCTGATTTTTTTATTGAAAAATTCTTCTCTTAACTCTGAGCGTTTGGAATTCTGTTCAGCTAAAAGTTTAGTTTTTAAATTTTCTATTTCGTTATTTTGACTAGCAGTTTTGGTTTGAAGTGATGATATTTCAGAATCTTTCTCTTTCTCCTTGACGATAAATTCTTGTTCTACAAATTTAATGTTCGTATTTGTATTATTTAATTCTTTTACAGCAGTTTTAAGCATTTTAAGCATTTTGCTCTCTGTCTCTTTTTCTTTATTGGCTTCTTGTTGTAATCTATTAACAAACTCTTTCTTATCGTTTTCTGCAAGTTGATTTAATTCATCAACATCTTTAAGTTGTTTACTTGTAATGCGCGTGGCTATTCTAATAATATCAGAATCGCTTATTTCTTTATCAGCATATTTGTGAATGTTATCATCTAATTCTCTAATTATGGATGATTTAGGTAACGATTGGTTTAATGTTAATGATATTAGTGATGACATTCCTATATCAACAATTTGTTCATAAGAAATATTCACTTGGGATTGTGGATTACTTAACCAAAGAATATTTAATAAGTCGTCTGCTCTTATAATTTCAGGTTGTTTACCGTTTGGATTATATGAGTATTGATTTTCTCTAAAAAAAGTATTGTTTACAAACCAACAATTTACTTTTTCAAATGCGTAGATATCTTTCTTTCGTTTTTCTTTTACATAAGTTATTGCAGCAGCATCGTGAAGAGCAGCTTTATCTGTATTTCTCCTATCTTTCAATACTTTATATTCTTCACTGTATTTGGCTTTGTTTAATAATTTGCGTGTATCAAAAAGTGTAAATATTTTATGTTTGGCTAATTCAGACTCTAAATTATCTGAAATTCTTTCTAAATCTACATTAGTTAGATTTCTCCTTTCACACGCATTATATATATCTTCTGGATTAATTTTTTTCTGAAGAAAGGAATTATTGAAATGCGCTGATTTTGCTTGTAATAAAGCTTTGGTTTCCTCAATAGTATCTGATAAAATTATACAAGAATAACCTTGAGCATTAGCAATTTTTAATAGTGTTTTACATGTGTGTGTGGATTCTGGCGTGTTCAAATCAAGAAGTCCAATAATAAAATTGGTGTCTAATAATAATTCAACCTCCATTTTCGCACTTGTCGGTTCGTATTCAATGTAACCTGCTAATATTGATCCAAGATATATTTCTTTAATTAGCTCATATACAGGTGTTATATCTTTAAAGAAATCAACAAACTGCGCTTCTACAGAATAATCTTCTCCGTTTAAATTTGGTTTATTTGATAAATATTTTGAAAGAGAGTGCTTGTTTTTTTCAATAAAATTAAAAATAGATTTACTACCAATTTCTTCGTTTTCTGTAGTGCTTATGAACTTATTAAATAGTTTTTCAAGGTTATCTATTTCAATTTTATGTTTTCTAATATCTTCTTCAAATTCAGTAAAAAAATAGCCTTTTATAGCAAAAGATTTGTCTTGATATAATTCGAAAAAAGTATTTTCTTGAGTATTTATTTCGGTTGAAATTTCCCTTAGGATTTTTTCAATTACTGGGATTGGAAAATCAAGATTGTATAACTTATCAGAATAAGTTTTGATTTCGGAAATTGATTTACCACTAAATATGTTTTCGTCATTCATTTTCGAAATGACTCTTTTTAGTAATGGCACAAAAATATCTAGTGGACCTTTAACTAAAGACGATGTTGTTCTAATATGTGCTAAAAGACTATATGTTAATGCTTTTTGTTTATTCATTCAGTTTTTTTTCCTTGCGCCTAACTATGTATATACTTAATATATATTAACATTTATTTCATCTGCGCTCATTTAGTTTACTATAAATCAGAAACTTACAAAATTTGTTTAAGCTAAAGCGCTTTGTTTATTTTAAATAGCTGTATTTGAACTTTAGCAAAGAAAAGTAAAATAGGGGAAGAGGGCAATGGGTGGAGTCACTCAAATTTAGCGCTTGGTGGTTCGAATAAATGTTATAGGTGTGAGTTTTGCGCTAATGTTACTAAACACTCAGCAGCGGTATTTACAAGGAAATTAAATGGTTTTTGCAAGAGGGTAAGGAGCAAGTGTGCAATTATGGTTTGTGTTTCAACGTACAATCTGAAAAAGCATCTAAAATTCACACAAAAAAGATAGAATACCGAGGATTCGCCAAGCAATGTAAAGGCTGGCCAATAGCTAGACAATGCTTAGGAAAAACAACTAAAGAAAAGAATATGAGCGAAAACGGCAGTGTACGGAAGAACCCGTTTTTGGAATGCTAAGCCAATTTATGGGTTTACGAAAGATCAATACTAAGGGAATACAATAAGCAAATAAGGTGATGCACCTGCCGGCAATGGCTTATAACCTTAAAAGCTAGTTTATTTATAGAACACACGTATAAAATGACTGTCTCAAAAAAAGAGTCAAGTACGAGTTCTTATATAGACATAATAAAGGGTAAGCATAAATTCACAGATCTGTTAAAACAGTACTTTCAGTTTAAATTTTGAAAATAACCCTACTACTGCTGTACTTTTTATCGCTACTCAACCAAACAATCTTTTATTTAAATAGGGATTAGTAATCTTCTTGATTAGAAAGATAATTAAGAGATTGACTAGAGACTACTTTTATTTGATACGCATTTCCAGCAGAAAAATTTCCTATCCCGTTAAAGTTTAACTCAGGAAGATATATGTTACCTTGGTTATCTTTTGCAATAACTAAATTACCAGCTTGAACTATTTCTTCCAATACATCGACAGCATCAGCGGGATTAATTCTAAGATAAGCAATCAAATTCCATCCTTGAATTAATTCTATTGGATAAAGCTCAGGCTGAATTAATGACCCATTAATAGTAAGATTAGAAGGTTCAATTAATTTCATTTGATACCCCTGTCCGATCACCATGTCTCCAATTCCATTTAAGTTCCATTGGGGCAGATACGCATCGCCATAATTATTCTTTACGATAAGAAGATTACTTTCTAAACTAGCAAAGACTTGAATAATATCGGTAATTTCTGGAGCAATGTAAGTAGAGAAAGAGTTCCAACTCCCACTCAAGTTTACACCCTGGGAATACACACAAGCGCCATCATCCGTATTGGCTTCAATAGCATAGTTTAGAGCAGTTTCATCCATACAACCATTTACTATCGCAACACAAGAGCCATCATCTGTATTGGCTTCAGTAGCATAGTTTAGAGCAGTTTCATCCGTACAACCATTTACTATTGCAATACAAGAGCCGTCATCTGTATTGGCTTCAATAGCATAGTTAAGAGCAGTTTCATCCGTACAACCATAAACAGCTGCATTTGCACATTCCCAATTGTAAGGCCAATTTGAATTTGTTGAAAATGAAGTTTGTATGGCACATTTGTTTTCTTCATTAAGACTATTGGCACCATTAAACATATTGGCCATATTAGTAACATTAGATACATCCCAACTTGATAAGTCGCCATTAAAATTTGTGGCCAAATAAAACATCCAATTCATATCAGTGACACTAGAAACATCCCAACTCGAGATATCTCCATTAAAACTAGTGGCGTCTCGAAACATACTAGCCATATTAGTAACACTAGAAACATTCCAACTTGATATATCTCCATTAAAACTATTGGCACCATTAAACATAAAGTGCATCTGATTTACACTAGAAACATCCCAACTTGATAAATCTTGGTTAAAACTAGTGGCTCCATCAAACATATAAATCATATTAATAACATTAGAAACATCCCAACTTGATATATTTACATTAAAACTTGTGGAATTTTGAAACATACACGGCATATAATTTACACTAGAAACATCCCAACTTGATAGATCTACATTAAAACTTGTGGCACCATAAAACATATAACTCAAATCAGTAACACTAGAAACATCCCAACTTGATAGATCTACATTAAAACTAGAGATCCCCCTAAACATATTATTCATATTAGTAACATTAGAAACATCCCAACTTGATAAGTCACCATTAAAACTTGTGGCACCATAAAACATATCACGCATATTAGTAACACTAGACACATTCCAAATAGATAGATCTCCATTAAAACTAGTAGCACTATTAAACATATAAGTCATATTAGTCACACTAGAAACATCCCAACTTGAAATGTCTCCATTAAAACTCGCGGCATATTGAAACAATGCACCCATATCAGTAACATTAGACACATCCCAACTTGATATGTTACCGTATATAGCCTCTGTTGAAACTGAATCTAAAACCCAATCGTCAACAACTTGATGAATATTTTCTTGCGTAATTAGTAAGAGTGATATTTCATTGCAAGGATCCTCACATTTCAAATAACATCCACCACTACCACAATACCAATAAGAAACCCCCTCATATCCATAATATCCCTCAGGAACATAACCATGTGTAAAAGTACCAGAATAATTTCCATTGGTACAACCATCATTTTCAACATAAGAGGGGTTAGCAGAATAACCATCCGAACAACTAACAGGACAATCCCATTCATAAGGCCAATTTAGATTTGTTGAGAATGATTCTTGAATGGCACATTGGTTTTCTTCAGATAAAGAGGTGGTACTAGCAAACATAGCAGTCATATTGGTAACATTAGAAACATCCCAACTTGATAGGTTTCCATTAAAACTAGTCGCATTATAAAACAGATCATACATATTAGTAGCACTAGAAACATCCCAACCTGATAGGTCTCCGTTGAAACTAGAAGCTTGTCTAAAAACCACAGTCATATTAGTAACATTAGAAACATTCCAACTTGAAAGGTCTCCATTAAAAATACTAGCAGAACGAAACATAGCAGTCATATTAGTTACACTAGAAACATCCCAACTTGATAAGTCGCCGTTAAAACTTGTGGCATAACCAAACACATAACTCATATCAGTAACACTAGAAACATCCCAACTTGATAAGTCGCCGTTAAAACTTGTGGCATAACCAAACATATAACTCATATCAGTAACACTAGAAACATTCCAACTTGAAAGGTCTCCATTAAAACCAGCAGCGGAATAAAACATATAACTCATATTAGTAACTTTAGAGACGTCCCAACTTGAAAGGTCACTATTAAAACCAGCAGCGGAATAAAACATATAACCCATATCAGTAACATTAGAAACGTCCCAACTTGAAAGGTCACTATTAAAATTAGTGGACTGCTGAAACATATGACCCATATCAGTAACATTAGAAACATTCCAACTTGAAAGGTCGCTATTAAAATTAGTGGCTCCTAAAAACACCTGCGACATATCATTTACACTAGAAACATCCCAATCAGATATATGACCGTATGCGATCTCAGTTGAAACTGAATCTTCAATCCATGAACTAACAACTTCATTAATATTTTCTTGGGTAATTAATTCCTGAGAAAATAAATTTGTGCTAATAATAAATGAAGCAAATATGCATAGTAACTTTTTCATAATTTACAGGTGATTTGGGGGAATAAATAGGTAAAAATTAAACTCATTTCTGAGAAGGTTAGACGTACTTGGGGCGGTAATCGAATTCACACTCCATAAAAAACGATGTTTTTAATCTCGTGCGTTTAATAAGACAAAAGTAAGCATCCTAACTAAGCGGAGCGCCTTTTTTCATGTTTGTTTTTAAAACATCAAGTTAGGGTAGGCTGTAAGTAGATTGTATTCTGAAAACCCTATATTTGATAAAAGTTACAAGCCTTATGAAAATTATTACATTTATTCTTTCGCTCTTTATCGTTCAATCCACTATAGCACAATCGTATACAATAGACGAAATGTATATAGAGCTTT
>CAWVTK010000037.1:0-15488 GCA_963933205.1 uncultured Flavobacteriales bacterium | reverse complement strand
AATACAAAGACCTTAATCCAATTATTGAGGCATATTTGGCCTACAAAACTTGAGTCCTCTCTTAGCGTGTGATACTAATGTCTTTTTGAGCCAGTTTTTCATCCTCTTTAAGAGCTCTTTGAAGCAGGTTTTGCAGATCTTCTTTAGAAAAATGCTGGAGTGTATAAACTTGACAACGAGATAGTAAGGCTGGAATAACCTCAAAAGAAGGGTTTTCTGTAGTTGCACCAATTAGGGTGACTACGCCGGTTTCTACGGCACCTAATAGCGAGTCTTGTTGCGACTTACTAAAGCGGTGAATTTCGTCTATAAAGAGCACGGGACTCTGGGTACCAAACAAACCTCTACTTTTAGATTTTTCGATAATTTCTCGAACGTCTTTTACTCCAGAATTGATTGCACTAAGCGTGTATATATCTCTTTTTAATTGTTGTGCAATAATTTGGGCTAAGGTAGTTTTACCCACACCTGGGGGTCCCCATAATATTACAGAAGGCAAAACACCCGATTCCATGGCCTGACGAAATACGGTGTCTTTTCCTACTAAATGAGATTGTCCTATATAATCGTTAAGATTTGTAGGTCGTAATCGTTCGGCTAAGGGTTTATTCATGAGCTGTAATTAGTAGGTTCAAATATAGGTTAAAAAACAAAAGCCTCTTATTTTCACAAGAGGCTTTTGAGGATAGTATTGCTGTATAATTACTCGAACTTATTGGACTTGATTTTTTTATTAACCACTACTTTATTCATTTTCATGTCTATAGACTGACCCGCAACATTTTGAATGATTTGATGTGGAAAGTAATAGCCACTTACTTCTTGATAATCTTTATACAAAGTGGTTTGACTTTCTTTGCCTTGAGGCGTTTCTACTACGGTTTCCGTTTTTACTAGGAATTTAGAATTTACACTGTAGTACTCTGTTGCCTTGGTTCCTTTTTTATCGGTACGAACAAGAACAAACACCTCTTGCTCATCCAATAAATCGATTCCCTTAAGCTCAACAGTGTAGTTTTCAAAATAATTTAACTCGGCTGCCAATTTGAATTGCAGTTGGGCTTCTTCTAATTCTTCTGAACTCATTTCTCCCTGGGCTTGCATACCGTCGTTAAAGCCTCCATTTCCATTAGAGTATTGTCTTTGTACGGTCATTCCCATCATTTTCATTGTCATAGAAAAAGAATTGGGTGCTTGCTGTAAAACTTCCATTTTTAGTTTAGCAGGAGCTCCAGGAACAGTAGCTGTATAATTAAGTTGAAGGCTTTTGAGTTTCTTTAATTTTTTAACTCCACCCAAGGCTGTTATATATTCACTTATAATGGATTCTGTAGTAATTCCATCTGCTGGCGCTTTTAAATCAGATTTTACCTCACCATAAATATCGCGAAGAGTTACTGCGCCAAAAACAGTTAATTTGTCTTTCAAACTTTCGGCAGCTCCAACTACAATAATGTGCGCATTAGCAGGCTTTAAGTATTTTTGAGCTACGGCGTAAATATCGTCTACCGTAATGGCCGAGAGCCTTTGTAAATAAGTAGCGTAGTGTAAATCGTCTAATCCTAAGTAATCGGTTTTAATAGCAAAACGAGCAACTGTAGAGGCATTTTCTAATGCGATTGCAAACTTACCCGCCATGTTGTTGAGCACACCTTGCAGCTCATCTTGTGTTACTTTTACATCTCGTAAATTTTTAATTTCGTGCAAAAATTCTACAATAGCGCTGTCGGTTACCTCATTTCTAACTTTTGCCGAAGCATTAAAAGAGGAGCCTAACTCATCTATTGAAACATCGCTATACGCACCGTATGTATAAGCCTTGTCTTCTCTTAAATTTCTAAAAAGACGCGCAGAAGAACCTCCACCTAAAATAGTACTTAACACTTTTACCTTTAACACATCTTGGGATGCTGGATGTAAATCTATTGGGTAGGTAATATTTATAACCGATTGTACAGCACCCACTTTATTAATTAGGGACACTTTATTTTCTGACGGGGCTTTTGCATTTGTGTATTCTGCATTCTTAAAATCTGCAGCATTCCAGCTACTCATATACTGTCGCATCATCATTCTAGCTTCTGCAACTGTGATGTCTCCAACTATAGCGAGGTATGAATTTTTTGGATTAAAATACGTTTTGTAGAAGTTCTTGCAATCTTCTAGGGTAATATTAGCAAGGGTTTCCTCCGTCATTAACTCTCCAAAAGTATGATTCGGTCCGAAATTTAATACCGATTTTACATTAGAAGCGATTTCGTCTGGGCTGTCTTTGGCGCTGGCTAAATTTGATATGTTTTGTGTTATTAATTTATCAAATTCTTCTTGTGTAAACTCAGAGTTTAAAATAACATCGGAAAACAAATCCATTAGGCTAGGCAAATGCTTGGTTAATGAACTGGCGTATACTCCTGTGGCATACGTACTTAAATCTGCTCCAATGTAATCTATAGACGCATTAATTTCGTCTTTTGAGCGTGTTCTTGTTTTGGTTCCCAATAAATCGCCCGCAATAGAAGAAATACCAACTGCATTTCCTTCCAACTCTGGGTGGTATTTAAACTGGAGTGCCAGAGATACTTTTGGCAGTTTATGGTTTTCTACCACAAATACTTTTAAGCCATTTTCCATAAGAAACGATTCTGTAGAACCTAAGTTTATTTCTGGAGCTGGGCCTGCTTTGGGTCGTATAGATCGGTCTTGAGCTACAAGACTCGAAACAATAAAGAAGCTTAAAACAAATAGTATATTTTTCATAATGTATATTAATTAACTGTTTTAGGTAAATAATGTAGCGTAACTCTATTTTCTGAGCGCAGGTATTTTTTTGCTACGGCAAGTATGTCTTCTCTCGTAACTTTAAAATAACGTTCCAGCTCAGTATTCACTAAACTTGTTTCTCCATTGTAGTATAAATAATAGTCCGATAGGCTTTCTGCAATGCCTGCCATAGATGTTTTGCTACTAATAAAATCGTTTTCTATTTGATTTCTAAGTTTTTCAAATTCCTCTGTAGAAATTAATTCTTGGGTCATTTTTTCGACCTCTTCATTCATCGATTTTTCAAGATCTAAAACCTCCGTTCCCATATTTGCGATACCAAACATCAAGAGCAAGCCTGGGTCTTCTGTAGGCATAGGAAAGGCTCCAGCATACACTGCTTTCTGTTGTTTGTCTACTACATTTTTCTGAAGCCTAGAACTGTTTCCTTGCGACAAAATCATGCTCATCATTTCTACAGCGTAGGCATCTTCTGTTCCTTGTGCAGGCCCATGGTATGCTTGCACAACAGCTGGAAGCTGAATGTTATCGTAAACGGTATCTCTAACTTCTGCAAATTTTTCGGGTTCCACTACATTTGGCCTAGGTACGGTATGGGTTCCTTTTGGTATGGCAGAAAAGTATTTAGCAATCCACTCTTTTGCTTGATCTGGGTTTATATCGCCAGCAATAGATATACATGCGTTGTTAGGAATGTAAAAGGTTTTATAAAACTCCATAAACTCACTTAAATTCGCCTTATTAATGTATTCGGGAGAACCACCTGGAGTCCATTGGTAGGGATGCGTTTCGAATGCGTGTGCAAAAACCTCATTTAAGATCGATCCGTAAGGTGTGTTTTCGTTTCGCTCGCGAAGCTCTTCTTTAACAATTTCTCTTTGTGTGTCTACTCCAATCTTATCTATTTTTGCATGTAGCATTCGCTCAGACTCCATCCACAAGCCTAACTCTAATTGGTTTGAGGGTAGTATCTCAAAGTAAAAGGTTCTGTCGAAGCTTGTGTTTGCGTTTAAAACCCCGCCATTTTCTTGAATAAGTTTCATATACTCGCCCCTGCCAATGTTTTCGGACCCTTCAAAAAGCAAGTGCTCAAAAAAGTGAGCAAATCCAGTTCTACTTGGGTCTTCATTTTTAGACCCTACATGGTACGAAACCGAAACAGCAACAATTGGAGTGCTATGATCTTCGTGTAAAATAACATGTAAACCATTAGCCAGATCGTATTCTTCAAAAGCAATGGCATTCATTTGAGCCCAAATAATTGTTGGGCTAAAGATTAAAACAATCAGTATTTTTTTCATTTTTCTATTTTTATAAAACAAATATAAGTATAAAAAAACCACCTCTTCGGTGGTTCTTTTTACGATGTGTTAAAACAGGTTAATTAGGCATTTCTTTATTTAAAATATAACTAATTTCTTTTTGTTCCTCCATATTCAACTTCGATTGAGCAACTAGTTTTATGGCCATTTTTTTTGCCGTAGCTTTATCTAGTTTAGATCTTTTTATGAGCATAACAATTTTGGTTGCTCTAAGGGTATTGTCCACTTCAACTATTAAAGCTTTCTCTATCATTCTAGATAATGAACTTACTTGACTTTGAAAATCCTCTTTAGCTCCTTTTGAACTTGTAACGGTTTCTTTGACTTTTACTGAAGTGTTGTCTTGACAAGATGCAAATGCTAACATCGCAGCAAATCCTAAAACTAATTGAATTTTCATGTTGTTTTTTCTTTTGTGTAAGCAATAATAATGAATCTCGAGGATTGGTCAAAAAAAAAGCCATCTAAAAAGATGGCTTTTTTTACAATTGTTTAATAAACTTTTACTTTACCTCTTCGAAGTCTACATCAGTAACGTCTTCTGTTGCTGGTTCAGCTTCTGTTGCTTCACCCTCTGCACCAGCTTCATTAGACTGAGCGTACATTTCTTGCGAAGCTGCTTGGAAAATTTTATTTAAAGCTTCCATAGAAGTATCAATAGCAGCTAAATCCTCAGCTTCGTGAGCTTTTTTCAATTCTGCAATTGCAGCTTCAATAGGCTCTTTTTTGTCTGCTGGCAACTTATCGCCGAATTCAACTAGTTGCTTTTCAGTTTGGAAAATCATTTGATCTGCTGCATTCAGCTTATCAACTCTTTCCTTAACTTCTTTATCAGCATCTTCGTTCGCAATTGCTTCGTCACGCATTTTTTGAATTTCTTCGTCTGTAAGACCTGAAGAAGACTCAATGTTTATGTGTTGCTCTTTTCCTGTGGCTTTATCTTTAGCCGAAACTTTCATGATTCCGTTTGCATCAATATCAAAAGAAACTTCAATTTGAGGAGTTCCTCTTTGTGCAGGTGGAATGTCTGTTAATTGGAAACGACCAATTGACTTATTGTCGTTTGCCATAGAACGCTCTCCTTGTAGTACATGAATATCTACTGCTGGCTGATTGTCTGCTGCGGTAGAGAAAACTTGAGATTTGTTCGTTGGGATTGTAGTGTTTGCATCAATTAATTTTGTGAATACGCCACCCATGGTTTCGATACCTAAAGAAAGAGGTGTAACATCTAATAAAAGAACATCTTTTACTTCTCCTGTTAAAACACCACCTTGAATGGCAGCACCTACGGCTACAACCTCATCAGGGTTTACTCCTTTTGAAGGTTTCTTACCGAAGAATTCTTCAACAATTGCCTGAATTGCTGGAATACGAGTAGAACCACCAACTAAAATTACCTCGTCTATTTCGTTTTTGTCTAATCCAGAATCTGCTAATGCCTTTTTACATGGAGCAATAGAACGTTGAATTAATGAATCTGCAATTTGTTCGAATTTAGAACGCGTTAGAGTTCTTACCAAGTGCTTAGGTCCGGAAGCAGTAGCAGTAACATAAGGTAAGTTGATTTCTGTTTGCGCTGAGGCAGACAATTCAACTTTTGCTTTTTCGGCAGCTTCTTTTAAACGTTGAAGAGCCATAGGGTCTTCGCGTAAATCGATGGATTCTTCTGCTTTAAATTCTTCTGCTAACCAGTCAATAATAACTTGATCAAAGTCATCACCACCTAAGTGTGTATCTCCATTGGTAGATTTAACTTCGAATACACCATCGCCTAATTCTAGGATAGAAATATCAAAAGTACCACCACCAAGGTCAAATACTGCAATGTTTACATCTTTGTCTTTTTTATCTAATCCGTAAGCTAAGGCAGCTGCAGTAGGTTCGTTTATAATACGACGTACTTTTAAACCTGCAATTTCTCCGGCTTCTTTTGTTGCGTGTCTTTGAGAGTCGTTAAAGTAAGCAGGAACCGTAATTACGGCCTCAGTAACTTCTTGACCTAAATATTCTTCAGCAGTTTTCTTCATTTTTTGAAGAACCATAGCCGAAATTTCTTGTGGTGTGTATAAACGACCATCGATATCTACACGTGGTGTATTGTTGTCTCCTTTAACAACGGTATAAGGCACGTTTTTAATTTCTTTCGCACATACGTCGAAAGATTCTCCCATAAAGCGCTTAATTGAAGAGATTGTTTTTGTAGGATTTGTAATAGCTTGACGTTTTGCAGGATCTCCAACTTTACGCTCGCCGCCTTCTACAAAGGCAACAATAGATGGGGTTGTTCTTTTCCCTTCAGCGTTCGCAATAACGACAGGCTCATTACCTTCCATTACCGATACACAAGAGTTTGTTGTTCCCAAGTCAATTCCGATAATTTTACTCATAACTCAATGTATTAATTAGTTCTTGTTTGTTTCTGTAGGGGCATAAGTCAATCTTTGTGCCAATAGGATAAATAAAAATTTAAGCAAAAAAAAGTCATGTTTTGACAGACGCGCTCTCAAAACATGACAAATAAAATGACAGAATGTCTAGTTTTCGTAAGTAATCTCTATTTGATTGTCCCCATTTAATTCAAACGAACCAAAGTTTAAATGCTTTGTAAGTTCATTGGTCGTAATTTCGTCGTTAGAAGAATTAGTGATTTTTGCTCCAATTACAGTATCAATGGTTTTTGAGGATAAAATACCTACTCCATTTTCTATATTAGAGTACTCTGGTCGGTCTAACACTAAAGAACTGGAGTTTTGATTTAACACCAAATAAGTTGACAAATCTGAACCGGCCGCTCGCAAAGTAAAGTCTAAACAAGCATGTGATATGGCAAAACCGGAAACTCCTTGGGATGAGCGATCAACGTCTCCAACCGTTAATCTACGAACCGAAGGGTCGTTGGGGATATTGGCAGCGATAAAACTTAAAAACTGCAAATAGTCTATAGGATAACTCATGCTTTCGCCTCCTTCAGAATCGCTAGACAAAAGGGTCGGAAAATCAAATTCTATAGACTTGTAAAGCGTATCGCTTCCGCCAGAAATAGGGAATTCGATGTAATTAAAGCGCATAGAAACTTCGTACATATTTCCACCTTCTACACTTCTCCATGATATTTTTGAAACGTATGAATTAGGTGCTATAGGCAGTGCAGAAATGGTGTTTGGTTTTATAAACGCTACCGGAGAAAGAACTCGAATAGGATTTTCTGTTTGGGCAATAATGGTATCGTTTGACTTTCGATAAACCTCCAAAGCATAAAAGGTGTCTTTGTAAAGTTCTTCGGATGTTTTGTAAATGATTTGAGTAGGAGAGTTAAAAATGCCTTCTGGCTTAACAAACTCATCGGTAGTTTCTAACTCTATGCTGGTAAACGATTGTTCTCCATTATTGTTTTGTTCGTGTTTTATCAAACGAAGACCTACAATATCTTCTCCATAATAAAGAGAATCAAACTCCTGAGCCATCATCATTACATCGCCTTGACCTAAAAAGGCCTTATTTAGCTTTATATAATGAACTGAATCCTCTGCATTAAGAACCCCATAAACTGATGGAACGTCTTTCCAATCAGCAATAATATTCAAATCGTTATCGCAAGAAGTAAATAAAGCGAGTAAACTAAGTACTAAAAGTGTTTTTCTAATCATAGAACAAAGGTATAATATTTTCTTACTTTTGTTAGTTAAATAATTCATGACTATGAAACAATTATCATGCCTATACGCACTCTTGTTATTCTTTAGCCTTCAGGTTTTTAGTCAGCAAACCGTGCATAAGAAACTAAACCAATTAATGTTGGAGGAATCTTTTAGCGAATTAAATGATGTTTGGCCAGTACTTACCAACGACGACAACTTTTTTGTTTTCGACAATGGAGAGTATTTTATGAACCGCAGCAAAGCCGAAAGTCCTTACGCTATTATGGCTCAGTGGGAAAATGACTTAACTAGTTTTAGTGTTCGAGCTTCTTTAATGTTAGGCCCTGTAGAAAAGACGAGTCAGACTTTAGGCCTTATTATTAGGGCAAGCACCGATGGCCAGACTGCTGTTATTTGTGAAATAAATAAGTTTCATCGATTTAGAATTCGTCGATTAAGAGAGGGGAAATATGAGGTGCTAAGCACAGAAGGAAAAGACGGATGGGTAAAGAACAATGCGGTTAAAGGAATAAATGAATACAACGATATTAATATAAAGACCAATGGAACAGACCACGACTTGTATATAAACGGACTTTTAGTTTACAGTTTTAGAGTTGAGGGAATAAATGCGGGAAGTTTTGGTTTATTTATTGGCCCGGAAACGAAAGGAAGGGTAGATTTTATTAGTGTTTACGCAGATGAGCTGTACCGAGATAAATCGAAAATTTATTTAACAGATGATGAGGTTCGAGAACTTATTACAGACAACGAAAAATTAAAATTAGAGCTGGAGCAATCTTTAGATGCAAGAGCTTTGGAACTGCAAAACGCAATTCGAATATTGGAGAACCAACTAAAAACCATGCGCTTAATAAATGAGCAGTTGGATAAAGAGAACTCTGAGTTCGCAGTAATTAAATCTGCGGTAGACACAAACAATGTAAATTTACTGATGGATTTAAGTAGTAAAGTGATTACAAACACACTCGAGAACAGACAACTTAAAATAGAGAACAAACTTATTACAGATTCGCTTAGCAAAGTTAAAGTGCATTTCGAAAATTTAGAATTAGAGTTGTTTCAAAAGGTAATTGATAAAAAAATGGAAGAACAAGTCTTTATTGATTCCATTCTTACTAAATTTTGTGTGCTAGATACTGTATTTTTGCCAATCGATAGTTTAGCAGTTGATTCCATAAGTACTATAAAACCGATACTAGAAAAAGAATAATATGTCTATTCACAAGAAAGATTTTAAGAAAGTAACCACGAACGTTCTTCAAGAAATGAAGCGCAATGGCGAAAAAATAGGCATGCTTACAGCATATGACTATACCATGGCAAAAATGGTAGACAGGGCAGGAATAGATGTAATATTAGTTGGAGATTCTGCTTCAAATGTAATGGCAGGACACGAAACTACACTCCCAATTACCCTAGATCAAATGATTTACCACGCCTCTTCTGTTGTAAGAGCAGTAGATAGAGCATTGGTTGTGGTAGATTTGCCTTTTGGAACCTATCAAGGTAATTCTAAAGAAGCATTAAGCTCTGCGGTAAGAGTAATGAAGGAGTCTGGCGGGCATTCGGTAAAACTGGAAGGTGGTGCAGAAATTATTGAATCTATTCAGCGGATTTTAACTGCTGGAATTCCTGTAATGGGACACTTGGGTTTAACGCCACAGTCTATTTATAAGTTTGGAACTTATACCGTAAGAGCTAAAGAGGAAGAGGAAGCAAATAAATTAATAGAGGATGCTAAACTACTTGAAGATACCGGCTGTTTTGCATTAGTTTTAGAAAAAGTTCCTGCGCGATTGGCCCAAAAAGTAGCCGAAAGCATTTCCATTCCTGTTATTGGTATTGGTGCAGGGTCTGGTGTGGATGGGCAAGTTTTAGTAACGCACGATTTACTGGGAATGACGCATGAGTTTAGCCCCCGTTTTTTAAGACGTTACCTCTCGCTATACGATGAAATTACGGGCGCAATACAAGCCTATGTACAAGATGTAAAATCTGTTGATTTTCCGAACGAAAAAGAACAATATTAATGCTCGAAGTACTTTACGAAGACAACCATATTATAGTTGTAAATAAAAAAGCTGGAGACTTGGTTCAAGGCGACAAAACAGGCGACAAACCTTTAGGCGATTTTGTAAAATCTTACTTGCGAGAAAAATACAATAAACCGGGCAATATTTTCTGTGGTGTTATTCATCGATTAGACCGCCCGGTAAGCGGTGTGGTAATTTTTGCTAAAACCAGCAAAGCCTTAGCTCGAATGAATTTAATGTTTAGAGAAAAAACCATTCAAAAAACCTATTGGGCAATTGTAGAAAAGCCTCCACTAAATAGTGAAGATCGGTTGGAGCATTACCTAATAAAAAATCAACAAAAAAATAAATCTAGAGCCTTTTTAAAGCCCTTCGATGGAGCATTAAAATCTGTTTTGGACTATGTTGTACTTAAAAAACTCGATCGATATACCTTACTTAAAGTAAAACCTATAACGGGAAGACATCATCAAATTAGAGTACAACTTTCCACAATAGGATCCATCATAAAAGGAGATCTTAAGTACGGAGCGAAACGATCGAACAAAGATGCTTCTATTTCTTTACACGCAAGAGAAATTCAGTTTATACACCCTATAAAGAATGAGCCTATATGTATTAGTGCTCCGCCTCCAAAAGATGCGCTTTGGGCTGCATGTTTAAAATAATTTAGAGTACCAAACAAAAAAAATTACTTCTGTTAACTAGCATAAGCTTCAGAATAAAAATTGAGGAATAAATAGCGCTTTAATAATAGTTCCTAAATTATTGTGCATTCCTTCCAGCAAATTATCTTTGCGCTATGGGAAACAATCGCAATCAAAGACTCTTTAAAAAAGGTCAACGCATAGAACTAAACATAATAGACTTAGCTTTTGGTGGAAAAGGAATCGCAAAAATTCCAACGGAAGAGGGCGATTTTGTTTGTTTTGTTGACAACAGTTTACCAGGACAAAAAGTACTCGCATCTGTACACAAGTGCAAAAAAAAGCATGCAGAATGTAAACTGGTAGAAGTTTTAGAAAAATCGGATGCAGAAGTTGAAACACCGTATCAAATGATTCCAGGAGCTCCTTATGCTCAACTCCCCATTAAACTTCAAGAAAAAAACAAGGAAAATACTTGCTTTCAACTTTTCAAAAGAATTGGGAAAATTGAAAACATCGAGGAGAAATTCGATGCGTTTATAAGCTCGCCCGATGTGTGGCATTACCGCAACAAAATGGAATATTCTTTTTCTGCCATACGATATGATTTTGATGTAAAGCACGATGTGGATGAGTTTGCTTTTGGCTTTAAACACAGAGGCACTTGGTGGATGGTAGAGAATTTAGAAAAAGACTCTGGCTTATTTGATGCCGAATTGGAGAATGCTTTCCCTAAAATGAAACGCTTTTTTATGGACGCCAATTTAAGTCCGTGGCACCCCCCAAAAAAAGAAGGCTTTTTACGGTTTTTAGTAGCGCGTAAATCTTATTCTGAGGATAAAATTCTACTCAATTTGGTTACTACTTCTTCCGAATTAGACCAATTTAATATGGACGAATTTGTTCTGTTATTGAAATCGATTTTGGGAGATCGTTTTGCGGGCTTACTGCACACAATAAACGACAGTATAGGAGACCGTATACAAGCGACAGATGGAAGTTGTAGCTTAATTTACGGTGACGATAAGATTGTAGAAAACCTTTTGGGTTTAAACTTTGAAATTAGTATGCAAAGCTTTTTTCAAACCAATCCGAAATGTGCAGAAAAACTCTACACTAAGGTTATAGACTATGTAAAAGATACCGAACAAAAACAAGAGGTTATATTAGATCTTTTCTGTGGTACAGGAACAATAGGACAGTTAATTGCCTCTCAAATTCCGAATGCTGAAGTGATCGGTGTAGATATTGTAAGCGAAGCCATTGCAGATGCAAAAAAGAATGCCAAGAGAAACAAAGTAGATGGTTTAAAGTTTTTCGCTGCGGATGTAGGTAAGTTTTTACAAGAATACCCACAATACAACGGAACTATTTCTACGGTAGTTTTAGATCCTCCAAGAGCTGGTATTGCCCCTAAAACATTAAAAAAGGTAGTGCAGTTAAACTCCAGAAGAATTGTGTATGTTTCTTGTAATCCGGCCACCCAAGCTCGAGATACAGAATACCTGGTGAGCTGTGGTTACGAGCTTAAAAAGGTGAGTTTTGTCGATCAATTTCCACATACGTCTCATGTAGAAAGTATTGTTTTATTTGAAAAGTAAATTTACTGGTTTTCGCTAAAACTAAAGTCCGACATAGACTCGTTCATATAGATCATGTACCCTAATCCTGGAACTAAATCGCCCAACATATTAACCCCAAATTCTGGCGCCCAAAACTGACCAGTTACATTCTTTACGAGTTGGATTGGGAAATCAACAGTCATCTCTGGATTGCTGGTAATTGAATGAAAAGATTCCGCTACACCCTTAGTATGGTTAGAAGTAAATCCAATCATGTTCCAGCCAAATAGTAGCTCAATAAAAATTGGGTCTGCTACTCCACTTTCAATAATTGCATTTAAATTAACTAAAGAGTCTAAAGCTTGGCTATAGTTGTCTGAAATACTAAGGAAAGAACATGAACCATCGTTAAAATTAACACTAGGATCGTAATTATCTGCAATACTTGAGTTACAGCCAACAATTTTAACAAGTTCACAAGAGTTGTCGTTTACATTTGCTAAATCGTTAAATTCTAAAAACAAATTGTCGGTACAGCCATAAACAAGTTCGCTAGAACATGATCCATCTGAGTAATCAGCGAATTCATCAAACTCTAAATAATTTGCATCGGTACATCCGCCTTGTAAATAAATACAAGAGTCGTTTTCTGTGTTTGCTTCTATAGAATAATTAGTAGCACTGAAATCTGTACAACCCTCTAAAACATCAATACAGGTACCGTCGTCTGTATTAGCTAAGGCATTGTAATTATTAGCTAAAGAATTGGTACATCCATTTAGTACGTTTACACATGAAAAATCATCGGTATTTGCTTGAGCTGAATAGTTAAATGCATAAGGATTCGTACAACCGTAAGCATAAGCGATACAAGAACCATCATTTTGCAAGGCTAAAGGATTGTAGTTAAATGAGTTTATATCTGTACACGCTTCTATCATTGCTATACAAGAGTTGTTATTCGTTGTAGCATTTGAGTTGTAATTTAAAGCGGTTGCATCTGTACAGCCTAATACTTGGTAAGTACAAGAACCATCATCTACATTCGATTCTGACTGGTAGTTAAGGGCAAGTACATCGGTACAGCCATTAATTTTTGCAAGGCAATTTTCATCGTCTGTATTTGCAAGTGAATTGTAATTTAAAGCAGCAGCATCCGTACAACCATATATTACATTTTCACAAGAGAAGTTATTGGTGTTTGCCAACACATTGTAATTAAAGGCATAAGGATTGGTGCAACCGTAAGCATAAGCGATACAAGAACCATCATCTTGCAAGGCTAAGGGGTTGTAGTTAAATGAGTTTATATCTGTACACGCCTCTATCATTGCTATACAAGAGTTGTTATTCGTTGTAGCATCTGAGTTGTAATTTAAAGCGGTTGCATCTGTACAACCTAACACTTGGTAAGTACAAGAGTTATCATCTACATTCGATTGAAACTGGTAATTAAGGGCAAGTACATCGGTACAGCCATTAATTTTTGCAATACAATTCTCATCGTCTGTATTTGCAAGCGAATTGTAATTTAAAGCAGCAGTATTTGTACAACCATAAATTACATTTTCACAAGAGAAGTTATTGGTGTTTGCTAATACATTGTAATTAAAGGCATAAGGATTGGTGCAACCGTAAACATAATCGATGCAAGAACCATCATCTTGCAAGGCTAAAGGATTGTAGTTAAATGAGTTTATATCTGTACACGCTTCTATTATTGCTATACAAGAACTGTTGTTGGTATTTGCGTAAGAGTTGTAATTGAGAGCAGCCGAATCCATACAACCTAAAACTTGATAAGTACAAGAATAATCGTTCATGGTTGCTTCCGATTCGTAATTTAGAGCACTCGAATTTGTACAACCGTAAACTAAAGCGATACAGCTGCCATCGTCTGTATTTGCATTTGGAATAAAATTAACTGCTGTCTCATCCAGGCAACCAAATATGTTTAACACACAAGAAAAGTCATTTGTATTTGCTTGTTCATTGTAATTTAAGGCCAAGGTATTTGTACAGCCATAAATAAATTGTTCGCAATTTCCAGAATCTAAATTTGCCAATTCGTTAAAATTAAGTGCATTTATATCTGTACAACCTGATAATGGCATGGCACAAGAAGCATCGTCAATTGTTGCAATTTCATCATAATTAATAGCGGCGCTATAAGTACATCCATACACCTGAACAAATAAACAAGACGCATCACTTAGGTTTGCAGTGCTGTTATAGTTTATTGCATTCAAATCTGTACATCCAATTGTAATTAACGATATACATAAGGAGGCGTTGGAGACCACTGCATTCTCATTATATTCTAAATAATTAGGGTCATCACAGCCAATAATAAGCTCATCGTAACTAATACAAGAATCATCATCTATACCTGCTTCCGAATCGTAATTATAAGCTACTAAATCTGTACATCCATAAGTATAAATACAAGATGCAGAGTTTACTTGTACATTTGAAGAAACAAATGGATTGTATTGCGAGCTCTGGGAATCTGCCATAGGAAAGTAATTATTCGCTAGAGAATCTACACAAACTTCAGTAATGAATCTTCTTCCAAAAAAATACTCACAAGGATCAGAAGCATCAGAAACACTTAATTGATTAACCGTAGCTAAGTTATTATAGTTTGTTATAAATGAGTAATTAAAGGTACAGCCATAAACAGTTTCTATACAAGAGCCGTTATCTGAATTGGCAAGTGGGTTAAAGTTGATAGCCGATTGAAGTGTACAGCCATAGTATGGGTATTCACAAGAGTTATCGTCTGTATTTACAGATGGATCAAAGTTAAAGGCTAAAGGATTGGCGCAACCAAAAACGGGAAGAATACAAGAACCATTTTCTAAATTCGCAAACTGGTTGTAATTTAAAGCAGTTTGGTTGGTACAACCTAAAACTTGACTTATACAAGAATAATCACTTTGATTTGCATTTTCATTGAAATTTATAGCAGTTGGATTGGTACAGCCTAAAACAATAGAAATACAAGAACCATTGTTTGTATTGGCTTCCGAATTGTAATTTAAGGCAGATGCATCGGTACATCCATTTACAACAGAAATACAATTTCCGTTATTGGTATTTGCTAAAGGATTAAAATTAAAGGCAAACGACAAAGTACAACCTGCTACAATTTCGATACAAGTTCCGTCCTCTACATTTGCTTGAGCTTTGTAATTTAAGGCTTCTACATCGGTACATCCAAGTATGGGTAGTATACAAGAACCATCATTGGTATTGGCAGCTAAAGCATAATTAATAGCAGTAGTATTGGTACAACCAAAAACAGTCGCGATACAGCTCTCATCGTTTTGATTGGCTAAAACATCGTAATTTAAAGCTGATGCATCGGTACAACCTAAAACAATGGCAATACAAGAACCGTTGTTTGTGTTGGCTTCCGAATTGTAATTTAAGGCAGACGCATCGGTACATCCATTTACAACAGAAATACAGTTTC
>CAWVTK010000036.1:0-15705 GCA_963933205.1 uncultured Flavobacteriales bacterium | reverse complement strand
ATTATTTACTGCTTGAGTAGAAAAAACACCGAAGAGGTGTCTGCGTATTTAAATTCGTGTGGAATAGAATCCAGGTTTTACCACGCAGGTATTGATGGAGAAGAGAGGGCCAAAGTTCAAACTAACTTTATAAACGACAGTAGTAAAATAATTGTAGCTACCATTGCTTTTGGAATGGGGATCGATAAATCTAACGTTAGATGGGTAATACATAGTAATTTGCCCAAAAATTTGGAAGGGTATTATCAAGAAATTGGTCGTGCAGGTAGAGATGGTTTAATCTCGGAAACACTCTTATTTTATTCTATGAGAGATGTGGTTTTATACCGTCAATTTGCTTTAGATAGTACCACTAGTGAAATGCAACTTGACAAATTAGATCGAATGTTGCAATTTGCTCAAGCAAAGTCTTGCAGACGCAAAATTTTACTGGCTTATTTTGGAGAGTTCTTTGAGCATAATTGCAATAATTGTGATGCCTGCAGTAATCCACCTCATAATTACGATGCAACATTGGTAGCTCAAAAAGCCCTATCTGTAATAGCAAGAATGAAGGAGTCTGAAGCCATCGTAATGGCTGTAAATGTACTTAGAGGTTCTCAAAATGCAAAAGTATATGACAATGAATACCACAAGCTTAAAACCTACGGCATAGGCAAAGATTTAAGCTTTAATGATTGGAACGATTACTTTGTACAACTAACCAATCTTGGAGCTCTAGAAGTAGCTTATAATGAAAGTTCGTCCTTAAAAATTACTCCCTACGGTTGGTCTATCTTAAAAGAGGGCGTTAAAATTCAAATGTCTACTCCAGTAAATAAAAAGGATAAGCCTGCAAAAACAAAAAAAGCTACTAAAAAAGGAACGAAAAAAGGAACGAATTCCTCCTTATTTGAGAGCCTTAGAGGTTTGAGGACACAATTAGCGAAAGCAGAAAAAGTACCTCCCTACATTATTTTTAGCGATAAATCTTTACAAGACATGATCGCCTTAATGCCTTCATCAATAGATGCATTCATGGAAGTGTCAGGGGTAGGGCAAAATAAAGCTAAGAAATATGGTCCTAAGTTTTTGACCATTATTGAGCAATTTGAAAAATCGGATCGAAATGTTAAGAAGTCAACTAAAATGGTTTCCTACGAGTATTACAAAAAAGGGCTTACTGTTGATGAAATTGCAAATGATAGAGGTTTACAAGTTTCAACAGTATTAAGTCATCTAGTAGAGGCATACTCAGATGGACTTGAAGTAAATCTTAATTCTTTTGTGTCAGAAGAGGTTTTGGTTAGAGTTAGGCAAGCAATACAAGAATGTGAAAACTCAACAGCAATGAAACCTATATATGATTTTCTGAAAGAGGAGGTTTCTTACAATGAAATAAGAGTTGCACTTGTTTTATTAAAACATTCCGAACCTATCTAGTTTTCTAGTAGTTCTTTAGGTCGCCAAGAAATTTCGATTGTATTTAGAGGGTACAGAGGGATGCTTATCAAATAAAATTATAAAACAACAACAAGGATCAAGTTAGCCAAAATAGTATACAATTAACCATTAAGTGCAGCGTGGTCTGCTAAAAACTGCTCCAGTCCTTTTGTTGTAAGTGAATGGTTGAATAACTCATTAATAATGGAGTAGGGGGCAGTAACTACATCAGCACCAAGTTCGGCACATTTAATTAAATGATTTGGAGTTCTTATAGAGGCAGCTAGAATTTGTGTTTTAAAACCATAATTGTCAAAAATGGTACGAATACTTTTAATTAGTCCTAAGCCATCCTCGTTTATATCTTCCAATCTTCCTATAAAAGGAGAAACATAAGTAGCACCAGCCTTAGCGGCTAAAAGAGCTTGAGCTGATGAGAAAACTAAAGTGCAATTTGTTTGTATTCCCTTTGTACTTAGTTTGTGAATCGTCTGTATCCCGCTTTTAGTCATGGGTATTTTAACAACAATATTTTCATGAAGCTTGGCTAAAACAAGGGCCTCTTTTAGCATACCCGCAAAATCTGTTGCAATTACTTCTGCAGATACAGGGCCATTTAATAAATTACATATACGAACATAGTGGTCATCACATGCTTCGTCTTTAATTCCTTCTTTTGCCATAAGGCTAGGGTTTGTGGTTACCCCATCAATAATATTCAGTTCACTAAGTTCCTTTATAAGCTTAGTGTTTGCAGTGTCTATAAACAGTTTCATAACAAAGTATTAAATTTACTACACTAAAATTTAGTGCTCAAGTTTTAATTTCAATAAAGGTACTCCTTTTAGATTAACTGGGTTTTAAGCAAACAGTGTTCTCTATTTTATTGAATATCTAAGTACGGTTCTTAAAAGTTTAAATACTTATTAGTAAAATAAAGTACAATTGTTTGGTTAACCCTAATATTTTTTATAAGTTTGAAACTTACATAATAAGAATGTGATTTTTTATTAAACTAAACCCCCCCCCCCGTTATGAAGAAGATCTCTTTATTTATTTTATCAATTTTTGCTATAGGAGTTTCCCTAGCGCAAAGCTCTGCCGATTTCTCGGCTACAATGCCAATTACAGATAATAACATGTCAGTTGTATTTCCTGCAGGAACTTTAAGTAGTTATGTTGGTGGTTCGGTACAGGCTTATGTTGCTGGTTCTCCAGTTTCTGAAGCGTCTCCTATATCAGAAGATGGTTCTGGTGGTGTAGCTGTTATCGGTACAGACAACTTATGTGGTTGTGATTTAGCTGACGGTGGTGAGAATGTAGAATTTGCTATCTTAATGGATGGTCAAGTAATCGTTATTACTGATGTTAATCCTCCAGTTATTTATGCTGCAAATTCATTTCAAATGTTAGACAGTGCTACTTTAACTTTTACAGTTAATGGTGCCCCTGCTGAATTTGGTTGTACTGATGCAAATTATATGGAATACAGTGCTTCGGCTAATCTTGACAACGGATCTTGTCTTACTTTAATAGTAGAAGGATGTACTGATTCTGCTGCCGATAATTATAGCGAAGATGCAAACGTTGAGGATGACTCTTGTTTATACACAGGATGTATGGACTCGGATGCTGATAATTATGATTCAAATGCAAATGTATCAGGATACTGTGCCTATTTAGGTTGTATGGATGCAACTGCTTGTAACTTTGATGGTGGTGCAAACGAAGACGATGCTTCTTGTGAAGGTCTTTTCGGTTGTGAAGATGATTCTTACTACGAATACAATGAAGACGCTACCTGTGATAATGGTACTTGTGAAACTTTAATAGTTCCTGGTTGTAACGACGAAACTGCATTTAACTTTAATGCTCTTGCAACAGAAGATGACGGTTCTTGTGAAGCAGTAGTTGTTGGTTGTACTAATCCAGCTGCTTGTAACTTTATGGGCGAGGCAAACGTAAACGCAGAAGGAGAGTCTTCTTCTTGTGATGATTTAGTTTGTTATATTGACGGTGTTAACTCTTGGGGTTCTGGACTTCCAATTGCAACTGAAGCTGCACCAAGTTACATTACTTCAAACAACATGTCTGTATTATTCCCAGTAGAAAACTTAGGTGTTTGGGACGGTACTGAAATGACTGATGGTGATGTGATATTTGCTGTTTACGAAACTGATCGTTTAGAAAACGAATGGGTAGGTTACTCTGAGATTTCTGGTATTCAATCTGCAGGTGCTGTAGTATGGACAGGAGCTCAAGTAGGTATGCCAGTATTTGGATCTGACAACAATCAAGACAATGGATTCCAGGAATTTGAAGACCTAGTTTGGTTGGTTCAATCTGCTGGTGTTATTTACAACGCTTCTTTAACTTATGCTACTGCTGGTTTTGATGGTGCTTATGAAGATGGCGAATTTGTTATTGTAAGTTCTGTTAGTATTGGAGCACCTTACTATGTAGGTTGTACTGATCCTACTGCGCCTAACTTTAACCCACAAGCGGGTACAGATGATGGTTCTTGTCAAGCACCTTTCTCTGTAGGTTGTATGGATATCAGTAAAGTTAACTTTGCTGGAGCAGATGCAAATCCAACTCACGATAACGCTGAGAACTTTGGTGATGCTTTTGTTCAAAACTTAGGTTTAAACTTAAATACAGGAGCTACTTTTGCTAGTGGTACTGCTGCTAATATCTCTGACGACTCAATGTGTCAAGGTCAAGTAGAAGGTTGTACAGATGCTATGGCAATTAACTACGACCCACAAGCAACTCAAAACGACAATACTATTTGTGACTGGACTTTAAACGGAATGCAAGCGTATGACGTTGATGGTAACGGTACAATTTTAGACATCGATTATACATTCGGTTCTGTTGAAGCTGAAAATGTAAACGACGGTATCGTAGGTTCTGACTTTGAAAATGCAAACATCTTATTTGATGCTGGTGTTTTAGACGTTACTGCTCACGTTGTTAAAAACTTAGCTGATGTAATGGAATGGATTGATGCTGACGAAATAGCAGATGCTGCTGAATTAGCTGATACAATTCACGACATGCAAGATCGTTACGATGCAAACGACCTAATGTGGTTAACTACTTACACAGATACTTTAGCTGATGTAGAAGCATGGTTTGCTGCTGACGAAGCTGCAGATGCTGCTGAATTATTCGATACAATTACCGATATGCAAGCGCGTTACGATGCAAACGATTTAATGTGGTTAACTACTTACACAGATACTTTAGCTGCAGTAGAAGCATGGTTTGCTGCAGATGAAGCTGCAGATGCTGCTGAATTAGATTCGACTGAAGTTTCTGATGATGCTTTATTAGCACTTACCATATCTGATATGCAAGCTGCATACGATGCAAACCAAGCTGCTTGGGAAGCACTTTACGCTGCTACAAATGCAACTTACGATTCTATCTTAGTTGTAACAAACGATACTTTAGACTACCACAGAGCTGCTTTAGTTATCGATCTTCATACACAGTGGAATACAATCGCTTATTACTTACATCACGAGTCTCCAGTTGTAGCTCAATTTGAAAACCAATTTGGTTCCGAAACTGCTATTGCTGAAAACATCAACATTGTTAAGAATAACGAAGGTTTATTTTACTGGCCAGAATTTAATTTCGATGGTATCATGATGTTACAACCAGGTCAAGGTTACCAAGTAAGAGTTAAAGATTCTTCTACAGGTAAATCTGACTTTATCTTTGAGCACTCGATAAATGCTGATGCATACAGAACGCTTATGCCAACTGTACCAGCTTGGGCTATCGAAATGGAAGTTCAAAACCATCCTAATGATGTTCGTTCTCTAGTAAGAGTTGTAAATATGTTAGGTCAAGAAGTTGCACCAGCTAACGAATTCAGAGGTGAGGTATTATTGTACATGTACAGTGATGGTTCTGTTGAAAAGAAAATGGTTGAGTAATACTTAAAATAGTAGAAAGCCCTCTCCTAGCGAGAGGCTTTCTTCTCTTATTTACAAATTAAATTTACTTACAGATGAAAAAAATACTTAACCTATTTACTTTTGCTTTAGTTACCATGGGGGTTTCTAATGCTCAAGATTGTGATTTACCATCTCCAGACATTCTTAACACTGGAGCGAACATGACAGTTATGTTAACCCCTGCATTTATAGGTTCTTTAAACAGCGCTTCTAGCGATGCTTATTTAGTAGCTATAAGTTCAGACGGCGCTACTGTAGGTTCTGCGACTATTGGTGATGTTGGTCAAACGGCTATTGCTGTTTGGGGAGATGATTCTTCTACAGACGAACTTGATGGAGCCGTTGCAAACGAAGCAATAACCTTTCAATTAGTTGACGGTACTGATCTATCTGATGTTACTATGCCAAGCCCAGTTGTTTATACAACTAACTCTATGTCAGTTCAACTAGGAACTGCAGTTGTAGTATTAATAGACTGTTCTGTTGCAGAAGATGTACTAGGTTGTACAGATGCTGGAGCAAACAACTTTAACGCTGATGCAACTCTAGACGATGGTTCTTGTGCATTTGGTACCGCTATCGAATACCAATTGTCTGCTGGATGGAACATGGTAGGATATACTGGAACTTCTGATAACAACGGAATTGTTGAACAAATGGATGCAGCACTCGGTAATGGAGCTGGTACAGAAAATACATTCCAAGTAATTAAGAATGTATCCGGACAATTTTGGTCTGCAGCCTTTGCGCAAATAAGTACATTTACGCCTGGTCAAGGGTACATGATGTATGTTAATGGAGCTACAACATCCGTAAACTTTCAACAAACAAGTGGTTATATTTCTGGTATCGAATACCAATTATCTGCTGGTTGGAATATGGTTGCATTTACAGGTGATGTAAATTCGGACAATAACATTGTGAGTTCTATGGACGATGCATTAGGAAATGCTGCTGGAACGGCAAACACTTTCCAAGTAATTAAAAATGTTTCTGGTCAGTTTTGGTCTGCAGCTTTTGCTCAGATTTCTACTTTTACTCCAGGACAAGCTTACATGATGTATGTTAACGGAAGTCCTACTACTGTTAATTTTCAACAAGAATAACATTTTTCTAAATCTTAAAAAGCATCCTCAGGGATGCTTTTTTTTTGCTCTAAATTTTACGATATAAAAAACCTTTTGAATCATTCAATCATTAATTAAATTAACAATTGTATTTTTGCCTAGAAATTGATAAAAACAGAACAGATAGCAATCATGGAAAAATATGATGTTGCCGTTATTGGCTCAGGACCCGGTGGATATGTTGCAGCAATTCGCTGTGCTCAATTAGGTTTAAAAACAGCTATAATAGAAAAGTACGCTACCTTAGGAGGTACTTGCTTAAATGTAGGTTGTATACCCTCTAAAACTTTGTTAAATTCCTCGGAGCATTTCCATACAGCTTCTACCCATTTTGCAGAACATGGAATAGAGATCAATACACCAAAAATAAACGTTTCTCAAATGATGAAACGAAAAAGTGATGTTGTTGAGCAAACTTGCAGTGGAATTGAATTCTTAATGAAAAAGAATAAAATTGATGTGCTACAAGGTTGGGCTTCCTTTGCTAACTCAACACAGATAAACATAACTACAGAAAAAGGTGTTATTCAAATTGAGGCTGCAAAAACAATAATTGCAACAGGCTCAAAACCCACCTCATTACCCTTTGCTACAATAGATAAACAAAGAATTATTACATCTACCGAAGCCTTAAGTTTAACCGAGGTACCAAAGCGTTTGCTCGTTATTGGTGGAGGCGTTATTGGTTTAGAAATGGGTTCTATTTATGCAAGGTTAGGTACAGAGGTAACCGTAGTAGAATATGCCGATGGTTTAATACCAACTATGGATAAATCCTTAGGCAAAGAATTGCGTAAAGTACTAAAGAAAGACCTTAAGTTTGATATTAACCTTAACTGTGGCGTAACCTCAGTAGAGCGAGTAGGTGAGGAGGTTATTGTTAAAGCAACAAATAAAAAAGGCGAAGAGCAAGTGTTTACAGCAGATTACTGCTTGGTTGCTGTTGGAAGAAGTGCCTTTACCAATAAGTTAGGATTAGAAAACACAAACATTTCTGTAGATAAAAGAGGCCGAGTAGATGTAAATGAAAACTTACAAACCTCCGAACCAAACATCTTTGCCATTGGCGATGTTGTGCGAGGTGCTATGTTAGCTCATAAAGCCGAAGAAGAAGGTGTATTTGTTGCCGAATTTATGGCCGGCGAAAAACCCCACATGAATTACAACTTAATACCAGGCGTTGTATATACCTGGCCAGAAGTTGCAGCAGTAGGTAAAACGGAAGAAGAACTCAAAACGGACGGTGTAAAATACAAGGTCGGTTCTTTCCCCTTTAAAGCCTCTGGTAGAGCAAGAGCCTCTAGCGATACCGATGGTTTTGTTAAAGTTTTAGCTGATGCAAATACCGATGAAATATTAGGTGTACATATGATAGGCGCACGTGTTGCAGATTTAATAGCTGAAGCCGTTGTAGCAATGGAATACAGAGCATCTGCAGAAGACATAGCTCGTATATGCCATGCACATCCAACTTTTGCTGAATCCTTTAAAGAAGCGGCACTAGATGCTACAGACAAAAGAGCATTACACATTTAGTACATGTCGATTAAAATTAGAAGCCGTCCTGAAAAGACGGCTTTTTTGTTATACACCAAACACCGTTCAACTTAGCTGTTTCACTATATTTGTAAAATGTTATTTCAAACTCAACTCAAGTCGATTAAAAATAGAAATCTCAAATATTCTATTGTAGACCTTTTTCAGAAAGAGTCTTCATTAGTATTGCTTGATGGAAATACCTCTAATGAAGATTCATTTGAATGGATTATTGCAGCAGGAGCAGCTTCTCATTGTACTACAAATCATGTAAATGCCTTCGATAAACTGCAGGGATTTATCGATACACATAAGGATTGGGCTTTTGGATCGATGACTTACGATTTGAAGAATGGTATAGAAAACCTAAACTCCCTTCACTCCGATGGCATAAAAGCACCGGCTCTACATTTTTTTATTCCAAAGTACTTATTTATTTTTAAAAGCAACGAACTAGAAATTCGCCACCATATAAGCCAAAAGCCTTTTAATTTAGATTTGCTACGTAATTTTTCAGACTCTGCTGGTACTAGCTTTAATTCTGTTATTAAACCAAAAGAGTCAAAGTCGGAATACATTGCAAATGTAAATCAGATCAAAAAGCATATTCAAGCTGGAGATGTTTACGAAATGAATTATTGCCAAGAATTTTATGCCACAAATTCCGAATTAAATCCCTTAGCAGTATTCGTAAAACTCAACCGTATTTCTAAAGCGCCCTATTCTTGCTACTATAAGCACAACAACACCTTTTTACTCTCTGCTAGCCCAGAGCGATACCTTAAAAAACAAAACAAAACACTGTGCTCTCAACCTATAAAAGGCACCCGAAAAAGAGGAGCCACTGAGCTTGAAGATGCCTTTTTAAAAGAAGAGCTATTAAACGATCAAAAAGAACGCTCAGAAAATGTGATGATTGTAGATTTGGTTCGCAATGATCTATCGCGTATAGCAGTTAAAAACTCTGTTAAAGTCGATGAGCTTTTTGGAATTTACAGTTTCGAACAAGTTCATCAAATGATATCTACCATAAGTTGTGAGCTTAAAGATGCTTGCAAACTCTCGGATATATTTAAAGCTACCTTCCCGATGGGCTCTATGACTGGAGCACCAAAAATTAGAGCAATGCAGCTTATAGAGAAATTTGAAAAAACGAAAAGAGGATTGTATTCTGGAGCTATAGGATACATTAAACCCAATGGAGATTTCGATTTTAACGTTGTTATCAGAAGCATACAATACAACGCATTAAATAAGTATCTTTCCTTTATGGTTGGAGGTGCTATAACAATTGGAAGCGACGCAGAATTGGAGTACCAAGAATGTTTAGTTAAAGCAAAAGCCCTATTTGAAGTTCTAGAAGTAAAACATGCAAAAACAATTTCTTAAATACTGCTTAAAAATCGGTTTAAACCAACAATCTACTCTATTATTAGCAGTTAGTGGTGGTTTAGATTCTATGGCTTTATTGCATCTGCTACATTCCTGTAACTTTGAAATTAGTGCAGCACATTGCAATTTTAACCTAAGAGCAAAAGAGTCGGATGCTGATCAAGAATTTGTTAAATCGATCTGTAAAGATCTTGGAGTTCCTTTTTACACCAAAAATTTCGATACTAAAAGCGTCGCACATTCTCAAGGTATCTCCATTCAAATGGCAGCCCGCGATATTCGTTACCATTGGTTTGAAGAACTCCGTGCAGCCAATAACTTCGATTTTATAGCTACAGCTCATCATCAAGACGATCAAATAGAAACTTTATTGATAAACCTTACTCGAGGTACTGGCTTAAAAGGAATGCATGGTATATTAGCAAAACAAAACTACTTACTTAGACCCTTATTATTTACCGATAAAAAGGCGCTACTTTCTTGGATGAACAATAATGATTTTGATTTTAGAGAAGACCAAAGCAATGCATCTTTAAAGTACACTCGAAATAAAATTAGACACAAGGTTTTACCTGTACTAAAGGAAATAAATCCTTCCTTAACCAGTACCATGCAAGAAAATGCAGAACGTTTTTACGGCAGCGAAAATAATCTGAGCTATTTTTACGAGTCTGATAAAAGTAAACTTATCAAAAACATAGATAATAAATTGCATTTTGATCTAAGGCTCATTCAAAAATATCCAGCTCCAGTAGACCTTTTATTTTATTTTCTCTCGGAATATGATTTCCAAGATTGGAAAGCAATTGAAAACTTATTGATTTCCGATACTGGAAAAATGATTTCCAGCAAGTCTCACCAATTATTAAAAAATCGAGATTCGCTCATTTTAAATAAAATTGAAACTACAGATACGAATGAATATCTTATTCCAGAAGAACTAAGCACTATTGCTAGGCCTCTAAACTTAACATTCAAAGCTACGAGCTTAGCAGATTTTAAGCTCTCTACATCAGCCTGCATTGCAGCTTTAGATTTTGATTGCCTTCAATTCCCTCTTCTTCTTCGAAAATGGAGGAAAGGAGATGTTTTTCAGCCTCTGGGTATGAAAGGTAAAAAGAAATTGAGTGATTTTTTTATTGATCAGAAACTAAGTATTTTCGATAAAAGTAATACATGGGTGCTTTGTTCTGGTAACAAGATTGTTTGGATTGTTGGCCTTCGTATTGACGAGCGTTTTAAACTTGTAGAGAATAGCCAAAAGGTTTACCTTGTCGAGCAAAATAAATAATAAGTATGCCAGAGAAAATTTATTTTCACGAAAAGCAATATTTAGGTTACAGTAAGTACTCCAACTTACGCAGAATTATACTGGGTTTGTTTTTCTTTATTGCGTATTACTTTTCTAAACCAGGCTTAGAAACAACAAATCTTCTTTTTTATTTAGGAATATCCACCTTATTACTTTCCGGTATCTTAATGTACGTACTTCATCTAGAAACTACATTAACTAACGGCAGCCTTGTTTTTGATGGTTTATGGACCGCAAGGAAAGTAAAAGTCGAAATGTCAAGTATTGTAGCTGTAGAACAAATTAATTACTCAAATTTTTATGTAAAACGAGCAGTTTACAACCTGCATCGTAAAGGAAGAATACATTTTTATACCCGAGGTGTTGATGCGATTTTATTAACCGATAAAGATGGCTTAGAATATGTAGTAGGAACTCAGAGATCCGAAGAATTGTTTGAACTTATTAAAAATGAATTGCAAAAATAAATACTATGAAATCACTTTTTAGTTTACTATTAGCCTTATTTATTACTACGCTATCTTACAGTCAAATACAAGATCCTGTAAAGTGGATTTTCGAAGTACAGTCTTTAGGCGCTGACCAAGTAGAACTCGTTGTTAAGGCAGAAATAGAGGAAGGATGGCACATGTATTCTCAAGAGGCTGGTGATGGACCTGTTTCTACTAGTTTTACATTTTTCGAAAACCCAGCTTTCAAAACTTTAGGTGCAGTGCTCGAAAGTGAAACTATTGAAGAGTACGATCCTAATTTTGAATCGATTCTCAAGTACTTTGAAACTACCGCAGTTTTTACTCAGAGAATACAATTGTTAACAAACGACACCACTGTATTAAAAGGGGAGTTTGAATTTATGGTATGTAACAATTCCATGTGTTTGCCTCCAGAATGGGTAGATTTAGAGATTGTATTGCCTGCTTCAATAAATACCTTAAGTACTCCTGTCAAGTCAAGTCCAAAAGAAAAAAGTGCTTCAAGTGATGGAATTTGGAGCATTTTCATCCTTGCTTTTTTTAGCGGTTGTCTAGCTCTTTTAACTCCTTGTGTATTTCCAATGATTCCGATGACGGTTAGTTTTTTTACCAAACAAAGTAAAACTAAGGCTGCGGGTATAAAAAATGCAATTATTTACGGACTCTCAATTATTGGGATCTACGTATTTTTAGGTGTTGCCGTTTCTGCTATATTTGGTGCAGATGCATTAAATAATATGGCAACAAACGTTTATTTTAATCTTGCTTTTTTCTTATTATTACTCGTTTTTGCAGCCTCGTTTTTAGGTGCGTTTGAAATTACAATGCCTAATTCTTGGATTAATAAAGCAGATTCTGCTTCTGATCGTGGTGGCTTTTTGGGTATATTCTTTATGGCTTTTACACTAGCTTTAGTCTCTTTCTCTTGTACTGGGCCTATTGTAGGAACTTTATTAGTAGAGGCAGCTTCGGGAGGCTCATATATTGGACCAATTATCGGAATGTTTGGGTTTTCGTTGGCTATTGCCTTAACTTTTGCTCTATTCGCTGCTTTTCCGGGTTGGCTAAATTCTCTTCCAAAATCGGGCGGATGGTTAAATTCCGTAAAAGTAGTTTTAGGTTTCTTAGAATTAGCACTTGCTTTCAAATTCCTTTCAAATGCCGATTTAGTTCTCGATTTGCATATACTAGAAAGAGAAATCTTTATTGCAATTTGGATTATTATATTTGGTTTACTTACTATGTATTTATTAGGAAAATTAAAACTCTCGCACGATAGTGATCTAAAGCACGTATCTGTAGGGCGTTTATTTATGGCTATTATTACTGGCGCATTTACGGTTTATATGATTCCTGGCTTATGGGGAGCTCCACTAAAATTAATCAGCGCTTTTCCACCTCCATTAGAATACAGCGAATCTCCATACGGAGTTGGATATACTCTTGGAGGAGAAGAAGTCCATAAAGAAGATGGACAGCATTTGGGTCCTCAAGGAATAATGGCCTTTCATGATTACGATGTTGGACTTGCCTATGCAAAAACAGTTAACAAGCCTGTAATGATAGACTTTACCGGAAAAGCCTGTGTAAATTGTCGTAAAATGGAACAAGGCGTATGGTCAGACTCTCAAATAAAAAAAATACTTAAAAACGAAGTGGTTTTAATATCTCTTTATGTGGACGATAGAAATAAACTTGCACAAGAAGATCAGTACGAGACTACTTTAGCAGGAAAAAAGAAAAAGGTGCGTACTGTTGGCGATAAATGGATGGTGTTGCAAGCCAACACCTATCAAACAAATTCGCAGCCTTATTACGTTATGTTAGACCGCAATGGCAAACCATTAATAGAAAACGCCAATTACCAAGATTACGGCTCTGTTAAAATTTTTAAAGATTGGTTAAACAGAGGTTTGTCTGCTTTTAATCAATAACACGTATTATTAATCAGTAGTTATTTTACTTATAATGGATACTATTCGCGCCGAGTTTGTTGAAGCTCAGAAGGTACTTGAGTCTTTTATTGCCGATGATTCAAATTTTTTAGCAATAAAAAAAGCGGCAAACTTAATTGTAGATTCGTTTAACAATAACGGCAAGCTTATCAGCTGTGGAAATGGCGGTTCTATGTGCGATGCCATGCATTTATCAGAAGAGCTTTCTGGCCGTTTCCGAGCAGACAGACCCCCCTTACCTGCCATGTCCATTTCAGACCCTTCTTACATGTCTTGTGTAATTAACGATTATGGCGCAGACCAAGTTTTTTCTCGCTACATACAAGGTATGGGTTTTAAGGGCGATATACTTATTGCAATAAGTACAAGTGGGAACTCTGTAAACGTTATTAATGCTGCAAAAGCAGCAAAAATTAAAGGAATGAAAGTTATTGCTTTAACCGGTAAAACAGGAGGCGATTTAGCACGTTTTTCCGATGTGGAAATTAGAGCGCCTCATTCTAAATATGCGGATCGTGTGCAAGAAATTCATATAAAAGTAATTCATTCTTTAATTCACTTTATCGAACATAAAATGTTCAACAATCAATAGCTCAACCACATTTCTCATCTTATCCAAATAGTTATGTACCTTGCGTACTCTAAATTAAAAACCATTTAAAATGAAAAAAATTACCTTATTTGCTGCTTTAGCTGGACTGTTTATTACGGCACAAGCACAGGATAAAATCACAAATAAAGAAGGCAGTGCTTATGAGTTTACCGTTGTTTCCGATATAGAAGCAACAGAAGTACAAAGTCAAGGTAGAACGGGTACTTGTTGGAGCTTTTCTGCATTGTCTTTTATTGAGTCAGAGATTATGCGCATGGGCGGAGGTAAGCACGAATTATCAGAAATGTTTATTGTGCGCAATACGTATGCCGATAAAGCAGAAAAATATGTGCGTATGCACGGATATTTAAATTTTGGTCCTGGAGGAGCCTTTCACGATGTAAGTGAAATGATTAAAGCACACGGAATTGTTCCATTAGAAGTATACACAGGTAAACCTGCAAATGAAGAAGTGTTTAACCACGGAGAAATGGACCATGTTTTACACGGGATGGTAAAAGCTGTAGTAGATGCAGAGCAAAAAACACTTACGCCTTTATGGAAACCTGCTTACGAAGCTGTATTAGATACTTATCTTGGAGAAATCCCTAAAACATTTTCGTACAAAGGAGCTGAGTTCACTCCAAAATCTTTTGCCAAATCTGTAAAATTCAATGCAGACGATTACGTCTTCATCAGTTCTTATACGCACCATCCATTTTACGAAGATTTTATTATTGAAGTACAAGACAACTGGATGATGAAGTCTGTTTACAACATTCCAATGGATGAAATGGTTGAGGTTATAGACCATGCATTACTCAATGAATATTCTATTGCCTGGGCTTCCGATGTTTCTGAAAAAGGCTTTTCTTTTCGCGATGGTTTAGCTTTAGTTCCATTAGATGGAGCAAAAATTAAGAAATCTGGTACAGACAATAAAAACTTTTCTGACGCTGGAGCAGCAAAAGAAAGCACTGTTTTTGAAGCGCCTTGCCAAGAAAAAGAAATTACTCAGGAAATGCGTCAGCTTGCATTTGACAACTACGAAACTACCGATGATCATGGAATGCACATGACAGGTATCGTGAAAGATCAGAACGATAAGAAATACTATATTATCAAAAACTCTTGGGGTACAGATAATAATGACTGTGATGGCTACTTCTATGCATCTCAAGCATTTGTAGAATACAAAACTATGGATATAATGCTCCATAAAGATGCACTTCCAAAAGCATTGCGTAAAAAACTTGGAATTAAATAGTCCAATTTTCACTTCTAAAAAAGCCTCTTGAATCCATTCAAGAGGCTTTTTTATTTCATATTATGTTCAGATTTCCTACTGTTCAGCATAAAATTAATTTATGCTTTTCGAACAAATTCTGATTTTAAGCTTAAAGAACCAAAGCCCTCAATTTTACAGTTTATATTATGGTCTCCATCCGTTAATCGAATATTTTTCACCTTAGTACCAGCTTTTATAGGTCCTGGGGCTCCTTTTACAGGCAAGTTTTTTATGACTATAACAGTATCTCCATTCTCAAGAGGATTGTTATTACTGTCTAAAACTTTTAAACGGTCACTTTCTTCAGCTATCTTTTTAACTTCTTCTGGATTCCATTCGTGGTTGCATTCCGGACACGTAAATAATTCTCTTCCGCTGGAATACCCATAAGGAGATTCACATATTGGGCAAGGCTTCATTTCTTCTGACATTTTTTATCCTTTTGGAATTAACATAACATTACGAGCGAATCTCACTCTTTGGTTATTCTTGTAAATATATAAAATACATAGATGCAGATTTACACCTTTGGTAAAAACAAATAATCTTTAAAATAAAAAAGTCCTCCCGAATCGGGGAGGACTAGAGCGAGAGACGAGACTCGAACTCGCAACCCTCAGCTTGGAAGGCTGACGCT
>CAWVTK010000035.1:0-15984 GCA_963933205.1 uncultured Flavobacteriales bacterium | reverse complement strand
CGAAACAAAACTGGAGACTTCCAGTAGAATGTTTGAGTTTGTTTATAAAATGTTTGGAGATGGATATGCAAGCATACCAAAAAACGGAATGGAAGCTATACCTAAACAAATCAAACAGAGTTTAAAAAAAACGAATTTCAAATTTAACTCCAAAGTAGCTTCTATCGAAGATGGACAAATATTTCTTGAGGATAATTCAATAATAAATTCTGATTATACCATACTAGCAACAGAAGTAAATCAATTAGTTGCGGGCATAAAGAAAAAGAAGCCAATCGAATGGAGGTCTTGTAAAACACTCTATTTTGAAGCTGATGTGCGACATATTCGCACAGAACTAATTGGGCTTATCCAAAAAAATGACAGCTTAGTAAACAACATTTTCTACCATACGAGCTTAACATCTACTACAAAAGAGAATGTAGAATTACTCTCGGTTACGGTAATAGATTCTCAGAATCTTTCCGATCTAATTCTTATAGAACAGGTTAAAATAGAATTACAAGAACTGTGTGGGATTGACTCCCTTATATTTATAAAACAATACACCTTACCCAAAGCACTCCCGAAATTAAAAAACCTGAAAGATGAAATACTTCCATCTGAGACACGCCTAACAAAAAACCTATTTTTGGCCGGAGACAACCAATTAAATGGGTCTTTGAATGCAGCAATGATTTCTGGTGAAAGAGCGGCACTTGGTGTTATCGAATCACTTTTAAAAGAAGACTAAGAGTATTTACTCAAAAAACTGGAATACAGTTCTTTATATCGAATAAAAAATCAACACACACTCCGTATTATCTGTTCTTACTATTTAGTGCTAAACCCATCCAGCAGCATAAGTAATTAACTTTTAAATAGTGCTAAGAGTCTACAAACGCCTATTTATCGGAATTCCAATAATGAACGAATAGAAAAGATAAAGAACAGCTGAGGGTAAATTCAAAAATCTGTAGTAACTTAAAATTAGTATATTTACAAGTTATGTAAACCCCCAGTTTAAATTCGATACAACAAAATGATTTTATTTAAAAAACTCAATTTCAGTAAGGCGCCCATAGGTTTAAGTTTAAGCTCTCCCACACTGCTAATTTTATTCATTTTACTTTTTTCTACTAAAGCTCAGCAAGTACAGGCACAAATAGTAGACGCCCAAAGAACGGGGTTTACCTGGGTATCTGCAGAAGACGTAACAGACAAGAGTTATGGAGCAGGCTACTCTATGTATACTGCTGCTTGGCCAATCTTTAAAAATTACCCTGGAGCACAAGATTTCCAGATGGGCTTAGGAAGTTGTTGGCTAACCACCCAAAGAACAGGAACAGAGCCCGAACAATTTTACACGACCATAGAAGGTGGAATAGGCTGGTGGCATGACACTCGTTTTGGAACAAAAATTCCCAAATACATTATGGGAGGTGTTTCGTACAACTTTCATGCATGGGCAAATGGTCCAGGAGCAGGCAGAAGTAATATGTTGTCTAATGGACAAAGAGACTGGAGCACTCCTGGTGGTAAGTATGGTGTTGCTCAACTGTCGAATAAATTACTTTGGGCTCCAGATGGATTAAACCTCGCTCAAAGTTTAAATGGCGAAATGCTTGGATACGGATACAGTCCACTCCCACTTACAGAACCAATGGATCAAACAAATGGTGTGGACATATCAACAGGAAATCAGTGCTGGACGCTATTCTTGAATTCTACCAACTTTAAAGGTCCCGCAAGTTTCTTTTTACCAACCTTCTGGACTGAACCTGTTTTAACAGACCCATCTTTAGAAGGTTTATTTTTAGATTCCAGACCTTCAGACCCTAATATAGGACCCGGTATAGAGCATGCAGGCTCACCAGCGTTAATTTCTCAAGACAACCAAGGAAATTCTTATGCGAAGCTAGAAAGGCTTCAATTTCCTGTTAGCAATGAAGATAATTCTATGATTTTAAACCAAATCTCCGTCTACAATAAAAACGCACTTTGGGACGCTGTAGAATCTTGGTTTAATGGAGGAGAAACTGTTGAACCTGGAATTAATTCTGTTGGAACTTACGGAGTTTCTTTTACCAATAATGGAGGCGCCATGATGGGCGAAATTTCAGAAAATGGTGCAAACGGACTAGACCATCCTATTGAGTTGAATTACATGGATAATATTCAGCAAAACGAAACCATTATGGGTTACGAATACGACCTTGATATGGTTGATGAAGTAGATGATAACTTTTTACTGCCAGAGTACTTTAAACTTAATTCAGAGGACCAATGGGAAGCTGTTTCTCAAGAAGCTGTTCCAGCATCAACCAACCTAATAAACGCAGTAGTACCCTCAACACCTAGAAGCGAGATTCCTTATGTAACTCCATTAGATCCGGATTGTCAATGGCAAGATCCAAACGGGCCATGGAGCAGCCCCGGCCCAGCCGCAGGGCCTTTTTACGCCGATATGGGCGACGGCTCTACCCTTACCTACTACTGGTATCGCTTTATTGATCAACCATCGATTATTAACGCCAATCTTTCCGAAGAGATGCGCGCTGTTTTACAAACTAGAGTCGAACTTCTTCATTCAAATTGGAGTCATACAGATGAGTATATGGCAGACCCAATAATTGGAGAAATTGCAACAATTGATCCCCAAGGAATTGTTACTCCTCCAGCAGGGTTAGAAATTGGATATGTTCCAATTGTAACGAAACAAGCAAAAACAGAGCCCAAATTGCGCGTTTTTGTGTTGGCAGGTCAGTCCAACATGGAAGGATTTGGAACAGTTGAAGACGCAGAGAACGACCCGGGAAGTTTAATTGATGTAATCGATAATGATGTCGATGGAAATTGGTCGGAAATTGGCACCGCAGGAAATTGGACTTCATTAGAAGGCGCTTCTTTGTATTTTGCTAATAATGGAGACACAATAAGAACTAATGTAACCGTAGGTCAAGGAAACAATCCGAATTTAATTGGAGCAGAATTAATGTTTGCTCACCAATTAGACAACTACTTTGAGGACCCTGTTTTGATCATCAAAACAGCATGGGGTGGAAAAAACCTGGCAGTAGATTTTCGGCCTCCATCTGCTGGAGGAGAAACTGGAGCCTTTTACAATGAAATGATTAAAACTGTTCAAGACGTTACGCAAAACTTAGAAAATGAATTTCCGTACCTGAACACAAACGAATTTGAAATTTCTGGTTTTGCTTGGTTTCAAGGATGGAACGACGGTGCATCCGATAGCTTTTTGAATGAATACGAAAGCAATTTACGACATTTAGTAAACGATGTTAGAATGGATTTAGGCCAAGCTGAACTACCCGTAGTTATTGCTAACTCTGGGCATGGTGGGTTTGAGGCCCTGAGCGACCAGTGGGTACAAAGCATGCAAAACATAATTGCTGTGGCTCAGGAAAATGTAGGATGTGACGACACCGAATACGGCGGAAAAGTTGGCTTTGTAGAAACCAAACAGTACTACCTTAATTTATCTGTTTCACCAGAAAACGCAATTTATCATTACAATAACAATGCACTTTCCTATTTAAATATTGGAAAAGCTATGGGTAATGAAATGATTTCGACACTGAACGATATGGCTTATTGCTACAACGATTGTGGCGATCAAGTTGCTCCGGGTATTCTATCTATAGGAAATAGAGTATGGAATGATTATGATATGGATGGAATTAACGACCCGAATGAGCCAGGAATTCCTGGGGTTTCTTTAGCCATTTGGAGCGATACAGACGGAGATAACATACCGGATTGGCAAGGGTTTGGTGGTATTCGAGTAACCGACCAGGAGGGGTATTATAATTTTTCAGGTTTACAAGAAGGTAATTATTCCGTTTTTGTGTGGAGTGTAAATAATTGGGATTCTGGGGAACCATTAGAAGGATTCCAGTCGTCTAATGGTTTTGTATCGAATGCAAACAACGATATTGATTTAGATAATAATGGATTCGGATATCCTTTTTCTGATATTATGGCTGGTATTGTTACCCTTACCTCCGATCAGGAACCTTTAAACGATGGTGATGATTTTAATTGCTATTTTGATTACGATGCGAGTGGAAATAATACTGTTGATTTCGGATTCTTTAATCCAAATGCAGCAGGCTGCACAGACAGCTCAGCAAACAATTACAATGCTTCTGCAGCTACAGATGATGGCACGTGCCAATACGAATACTCCGACCCGAGTTGTCAAACAATTGATATACCCTCAGGGTGGTCTATGTTCTCCACCTATATGAGCGCAGATGACATGGCGGTAAATGAGGTTTTATCTACAATTGTTGACGACCTAATAATCGTAAAAGACTTTTTGGGAAATGCTTATTTGCCCGATTTCTTTTTTAATGGGATTGGAAACATGCAGGAAGGTCAAGGATACCAAGTAAAAGTCTTAAATGCCGCTTCTGTTGAAATCTGCGGCTCCTATTTAGCTCCCCAAGAACATCCTATAAACGTACCAGAGGGCTGGAGTATGATTGCATACTTAAGAACCGAACCTTCGGCTATTAATGCCGTATTAGAAAACATGACCACTTCAGCAAACTTAGTAATTGCAAAAGATTATTTAGGCAATGTATACTTACCACTTTGGAACTTTAACGGCATTGGCAACATGCTTTCTGGGCAAGGATACAGGCTAAAGGTTACGACAGAAGATGTACTCGAGTACTTACCTAACAATGAAGAGTATTAAATAGAATAAAGTCTAAACAAAAGACTCCTTCACAAAGATAATTACTGTGTGTAACAAATTTACTTGGGTATAAGTAATTGGCTTTGCGTTATAACGGTTTATTATTTGATTTGTAAAACAACAAACACATACCATTGTGTTCGCAATTTTACTTTAGAATACATTTGTAATTAGTTTTATAAAACATATCATATTGCATTAAAATACACACACTTGATGTTAACAGTTATTCCTACAAAAAAAAGTTAATCTAAACAAAGTAGAAAGCTATTGTGCCGAAATACAATTAGAGTGCTAAACGCAATAAATTTAACGCTAAAATCTCGCTTCTTAATTTCTACTAAATTTGTTTTTATGAGTAGCGCTTATAATCAACATGAGCTTCCTTAAACAAAGGAAGATTGTATAAAGCCAACAGTATTCATGTTCTACAATTCAATAAAAGTAAAGTGGGCAGTAATTAGAAAGACCAAAATAAGTTAAATTATAATTGGTAAAGCAACTAAGATTTAAATGACAAACTACTTAAAAGAAAATTAGTTTTAGGAAAAGAAACTGCTTAAAATCAGATGTTAAATTAGAAGAGCATTGACCTACAATAAAATTATTGGGCTCTACTACTCTTTGTGTTCAGCAAGTTGTGTATCAACATGTTCTAACAAATCGCCTGGCTGGCAATGCAAAACATTGCAAATAGAATTTAGGGTAGAAAACCGTATTGCTTTAGCTTTACCTTTTTTTAATATTGACAAATTAGACATAGTAATACCAACTTTAACAGAAAGCTCTGTTAAACTCATTTTTCGCTTTGCTAACATTACATCTAAATTGACAATGATCATGATTAAATGATTAATTTAAGATCTTCTTTTAATAGTATACCATGCGAAAACACATGAGCCAGCACAAAAAATACAGACCCGAGAAACAGAAGGCTAACTGATGGAAAATCAAGCACAACACTAATATAACTAATACTTGGCAAATTGGCAAATCGAAAAGGGACTAGAATGAATGTAGAACCAAATTCAATGATCCAGAGCAAGAAAAGTAAATAAGACAACTGTCTTAAATAATTTATTGTTTCCAATACAAAATAATTATTGGAAGCAATTTGCTTTATAAACTTTTTAAAACAATTCGTAATTAACACAAAACACAATAAGGTAAGTAATGAGCTAAATAAAATCAATACTCGATCGAAGGGAGGCAATAAATGAAACACATGATACTTCGCTTTATTTGTTGGGATTACGTTTATTAAATTCAATTGTGCTAGACTAATTTCATTGAGCTCTTTTGATGAATCTAAGCCTTGTCTCACATCCTTTACTAAAGGAATAGAAGGCTGATTTAAAGAGCGCGTAACATCAGCGAATACTGGTTTAGTTCCAGAATAATCAACCACTTTTTCCCACACAATATTACCAGAGTAAACATCAACCTTAAGATTGACTTCATTCCCAAATGCTCCGTAAAATAGACATGGCATAAACGAAAATGAAAATACAATGGAGAACCAAAATAATATTTTAGAAGTAGATAGCAAAAAATTTATAAATACTGTGTTTTGAATTATAGCCATTAGTAAATTTATTTAATGCAGGAATGTGAATATACTTAGTTCAAATATAGACTTTAATAACCCTAAAATCTATTTAAACATACAAGGATATTGAAATTCAGTGGGTTTACTTTTCAAAGTAAAAATATTGAGAGCAAACCCAATTACTTAATTTAAGTTAATGTGTAGTTATTTACAAATACTGAGTTTTACGTCAAGAATTATTGAGTACTTTTGAATAAACTATACTTAAATTAAAACCTCCTAGAGATCTTAAAAACAAAGAAAACATCGTTTAACGCTATTGTAGTAGGAGGTGGAATAGCTGGCCTGGTAAGCGCCTTACACCTATCTATAAAAGGACAAAAGGTACTTTTGATAGAGAAAAATGAATACCCTAAACATAAAGTTTGTGGCGAATACATTTCTCATGAAGTACTGGCGTACTTACAGTCCTTAAACTTTGATCCATTTGCTCTTGGAGCTAAAGACATTAAAAAGCTTACGCTTAGTACAAGAAAGAGTCGATCTGTAAGCACAAATCTGCCGCTTGGTGGCTTTAGTATTAGCCGTTATTGTATAGATGCCGCCCTAAAAGACAAAGCAGAAGAGTATGGAGCGCTTGTACTACATGCAAATGTATTAGATGTAAAATTTGAAAACGATTTTTTTACTGTAAAAACAAGTACTAAAGAAACTTACAATGCACCCTTAGTAATTGGAGGTTTTGGCAAACGATCTACTTTAGACGTAAAGCTACATAGAGCTTTTATAAAAAAAGCTTCTCCATATCTTGGAATAAAGGCGCATTACAAAGGCTATTTTCCAGATGATGCTGTAGGACTCCATAATTTTGAAGGAGGGTATTGTGGTGTTTCTAAAGTTGAAAACAACCACATAAATATATGTTATTTAGTAGATTACAAAACTTTCAAAAAACACAAAAGTATAACCGACTTTCAAAAAAACGTTGTTTACAAAAACAAATTTCTAAAAGAAATTCTCTCGAGCACCACCATGGTCTTTGACAAACCTCTAACGATAAGCCAGGTATCTTTTTCAAGTAAAAAGCCGATCGAAAATCATATACTCATGTGCGGTGACTCAGCTGGAATGATACATCCACTTGCGGGAAATGGGATGGGAATGGCAATTCGTTCGGCACAAATGGCATCAAATTTAATACTCGACTACACTTGCGGGAAGCTAAAATCTCGAAAAGAACTCGAATTGGCTTACACAAAAGCTTGGACCAAAGAATTTGGCTTACGTTTAAAAGCCGGACATATCATTTCACGATTATTTAGATTGGGATTTATCTCGGAAATCATGATGCTTTTATTACAATTATTTCCTTTTATACTTCCTCGTATTATTAAGAAAACACATGGAAAACCATTAGTAGCCGAAACCTTACTATGATAGATACACGAGAGCGAAGCGAGCAAACAGAATTAATGGATGACCTAGAAATGTCGGGCAATCTACTAATCAATACACTCGACAAGATTGCGGGCATAAACAAATGGTTGGGAGGCAATAAAGCGAGTATTAGTGGAGTAAAAACTCTGATTAAAAATCATCCAAAAAACAAATCTATATCCATTGTAGATTTAGGCTGCGGTAATGGAGATATGCTAAGAGAGCTAGCTGAATTTGGCAGAACAGAAGGATATCGATTTAAACTCATTGGAATAGACGCAAATCAAGCAACTTTAGATTATGCATCCAAATTATCTGTAAATTATAAAGAAATAATGTTTCAGAAATTAGATGTACTATCTGAGGAATTTACAACAAAGAAATACGACATTGCAATGTGTACATTATTCTTACATCATTTTAATGATAGTGTTGCATTAAACCTAATTCAATCTCTGCTAAAAATAGTAGGAATAGGTGTTGTAATCAATGATTTGCACAGGAGCCCTTTAGCCTATTATGCATTCAAAATACTCACATTATTTATGCGCAATAAAATGGTGAAAAATGATGGCGCTATTTCTATTTTAAGAGGATTTAAAAAACAAGACTTAATCCATTTTTCTGAAAAAATAAATTACCCTAGTAGTATTAAATGGAAATGGGCATTTCGTTACCAATGGATTATAAAAAAAACATGACTGTAAAAATAACAAGTGTAGCAACACAACTGCCACCCTATTCAAGAACCACTAAAGAAATAATTCCATTTTTAAAGGTTTGGCTGTCGGGACAAGAAAGCCGGTATCAAAGAAAAGTAATAAAACTTTTCGAAAATGCTGGAGTAGATAAAAGGTATTCTATTATGGATGCGAAAGATGTTTTTTTAAAAACCTCTTTTGAGGCTAAAAATGAAATTTACAAACGCGAAACCATAAAACTGGCCGAAGGAGCCCTGGTAAAAGCATTGGATAAAGCCAAGATAAAAGCTACAGATATAGATTACATTATTACGGTAAGTTGTACAGGGATAATGATTCCGTCTGTAGATGCTTACCTAATAAATAAGTTGAACATGAAACAAGACATTGTTCGCTTACCGGTAACAGAAATGGGCTGTGTAGCTGGAGTATCGGGTATGATTTATGCCAACAATTTTTTAAAGGCAAATCCGAATAAAAGGGCAGCTGTTATTGCGGTAGAATCTCCAACATCAACATTCCAATTAAACGATTTTTCGATGGTAAACATAGTTAGCGCAGCCATTTTTGGAGACGGTTGTGCCTGCACAATATTATCGTCTTACGAAAAAGAAGAAGGACCCGAAATAATAGACGAAGCAATGTATCATTTTTACAATGCAGAACACATGATGGGTTTTGAGCTAACAAATAGTGGATTGCAAATGGTTTTAGATAAGGAAGTACCTGAAAAGATTGCAAGTCATTTCCCAGAAATTGTACATCCTTTTTTAGAGCGGAATAAGATGACTATTGAAGACGTTGATCATTTAATCTTTCATCCTGGAGGAAAAAAAATAGTGCAAACTGTAGAGCAATTATTTGGCTCTTTAGGAAAGAATATTGACCACACCAAAGCAGTACTTAAAGAGTATGGAAACATGTCGAGTGCAACGGTGCTTTACGTTTTAGAGAAATTTATGAAGGAAGGAGTTAAAAAAGGAGATGTTGGACTTATGCTAAGTTTTGGCCCTGGATTTACCGCACAAAGATTGTTACTAAAATGGTAAACAAGGAATTTGAAAATAAAAAGGAGTGGGCTATTATACTAGGAGCCTCAAGTGGATTAGGTTTAGCCACAGCTAAAAAACTTGCTAAGCACGGACTTAATCTTTGCCTGTTGTACCGAGCCAGGCGAGCAGATCTACTTGAAATAGAAAAAACATTTAAAACAATCCAATCCGAAAATAAAGTAAACATAATTCATCTAAACGCAGACATAACTAAAGAAGAAACTAGAGTTAATACACTCAATAAATTAACTACTGAATTGGGGAAAACTGGAAGGGTGAAAGTACTCATCCACAGTATAGCAAAAGGAAACCTAAAACCCATGATTTCTGTTGAAACTCCTGGATTAAAAAACGACGACTTTCATCTAACATTAGAGAATATGGCGCTCAGTCTTTACGATTGGACTAAGTCTATTTTTGAGGCGTCTATTTTTGCTGAAGATGCCAGAATCATTAGCTTTACAAGTGAAGGAAATAAAAAAGCATGGAAAAATTATGCAGCAGTTTCTGTTGCAAAAGTAGCTTTAGAAGCCATTAGTAGAAACATAGCCTTAGAGTTTGCTCCTTATGGAATAAGAGCAAACTGTATAGAAGCAGGTATTACCGATACAGCTTCCTTTAAAATGATACCGGGCAATGCAGAACTAAAAGCACATGCTATGAAACGCAATCCGTTTAAACGGCTAACAAGGCCCGAAGACGTTGCGAACGTTGTATACCTGTTGGTAAAAAAAGAAGCTGCGTGGATTACCGGAAGCATCATTCCAGTAAACGGAGGAGAACACCTAAACTAAATGAAAGCAAACGAAATAATAGCACTGCTGCCCTACCAAGAGCCTTTTTTATTTGTAACTGATTTAGAAAGTGTAAATGAAAATGGAGTGACAGGCTCACATACTTTTCTTAAAACTGCAGATTTTTACAAAGGACACTTTAAAACGAAAGCAATAACACCAGGGGTTATTTTAACTGAAACCATGGCGCAAATTGGTTTAGTTGCACTTGGTATATACCTTATGAGTCTTGAGCAAAAAAAAACAAACAACATTCAAATTGGAATGACCTCTACTGAAATAGACTTTTTTATACCCGTACTACCAGGCGAAACTGTAAGAGTAGAGAGTGTAAAGGAGTACTTTAGATTTAACAAGTTAAAATGTGCCGTAAAAATGTTTAATAAAAACAACGAGCTAGTTTGCAGAGGAAAAATAGCCGGTATGATTAAAATTTGATATGAAAACACGAGTTGTAATTACAGGTTTAGGAGTTGTAGCGCCAAATGGAGTTGGAATAGATGCGTTTACAAAAGCCCTTAGAGAAGGGAAATCGGGAATACGTCACATCAAAGAAATGAAAGACCTTGGTTTTTCTTGCCAAATTGGAGGTATTCCGGAGATTACCGAAGATTACAAAAGAAAATACTTTAGCGAATTGCAATTAAAAGGATTTAACAGCTCCGGTATTTTATATGGTGCTATAGCAGCCATAGATGCATGGAAAGATGCACAATTACCCATTTCAGAAAACATAGATTTCCAAAGTGGAACCATTTTCGGAACAGGCACTTCTGGAGTAGAAAAATTTAGAGAGGCCATCTACAAATTAGACGACAAAAAAGTAAAGCGGCTCGGGAGTACAGTTGTAGCTCAAACAATGGCTAGTGGAGTTAGTGCATACATTGGAGGAATGCTTGGCCTTGGAAATCAAGTGAGCACCAATTCTTCGGCTTGTACTACCGGTACAGAAGCAATACTAATGGGTTTTGACAGAATACAAGCGGGCAAGGCAAAACGTATGCTGGTAGGAAGTTGTAGCGACCACGGAGTATATCTGTGGGGAGGTTTTGATGCAATGCGTGTGTTAAGCTATAAAAGCAACCAAAACCCAGAAAAAGGTTCTAGACCGATGAGTGCTTCTGCAGCCGGATTTGTTCCTGGAAGTGGCGCTGGAGCATTGGTACTAGAATCTTTAGAAAGTGCCTTAGAAAGAAAAGCAACCATTTATGCAGAAGTATTAGGTGGCGAGGTAAATTCTGGCGGACAAAGAAATGGTGGTACCATGACAGCTCCAAACTCAAAAGCAGTGCAAAGGTGTATTACCAATGCAGTAGAAAACTGTCGTATTAAAGCCAAAGACATCGATGTAATTAATGGACACTTAACAGCCACAAGTAAAGATTTTACGGAAATTGAAAACTGGTCTGAAGCCTTGCAATTAAAAGGTGCTGAGTTCCCTTACATCAACTCATTAAAATCGATGATTGGACATTGTTTAGCAGCTGCAGGATCTATAGAATGTGTTGCAAGTGTAGTACAATTAAAAGAGGGATTTATATTCCCAAACATTAACTGCGAGGATGTAAAAGACGAAATAAGCAGTCTTATTTCAGAAACAAAAATTCCAAAAAAAATAATCGAAAAAGACCTCAACATCATAGCCAAAGCCAGTTTTGGATTTGGAGATGTTAATGGATGCGTCATTTTCAAAAAATATTAAACAGATGCGTGAAAAAACAGAAATGATTGCCGAATTAAAAGAGCTAGTAAAACCCTACATTCAGGATCAAGAGGCTTTTGACAACTTAAACGAGGACACCGATTTTATTAACGACCTTAAAATAAATTCGGCTAATTTGGTAGATGTAATTTTAGACATCGAAGAAAAATTTGATTTAGAAATAGACAATGAATCTATGGATAAGATGCTGAATGTGAAAGCAGCAATGGAGGTAATTAATACTAAAATTTCTGAAAAGTAGTGTTAGGTAACGACATTATAGACCTCGAAGAAACCAAACGAACTACAAACTGGCAGAGACCTGGTTTTTTAGACAAAGTGTTTTCTCTAACAGAACAAGCAGAAATTAAAAAAAGCAAAAAACCTTTTGAGCTTGTTTGGAGGCTTTGGAGTATGAAAGAAAGTGCCTATAAAGTTTCCATACAATACGGATATGAAAGATCGTTCAAACCCGCCTCAATTCTATGCAACCTCCTTACTAAAAAAAAGGGCTGGGTAACTATTGGAGCTCTTACTTTAGAAACAGAAACAAAAATGAATGAGCATTATATTTTTACGGTTGCCAGTGTAAAAAATATACCCTCAATTTCAAGTACTGTACTTAAAATACAACAGCATAATAGTAAGGCACAAAGAAACACAATTTACAATGCAATTTTAAAACAAGTTGCTGCAGAAACCGAATGGGAGAAAAACCAGCTTGACATTGGTAAAACAAGCGAAAACATCCCTTACATAAGTTACAAAAACAAACAACTCGAAAAGTCCGTATCTATTTCCCATCATGGAAAATATGGACTATTCTCACTACAAAACATGTAAACCAAAAAAAAATGAACGAATTTATACAGTACGCCAAAGAAAAATTAAACGTAGATAAGAAACTACTACTCATATACGTAGTGCTCTACTTTGTGTGGGGAATGGGAATGGATAAATTTGGTGCTTTTATGGAAATAGCCAGATTTACCTACTGGTGGCAAGTTATTACAGTATACCTCTTGTACATGGTACCCATATCTTTATTACTAAAAGGCTTACCCTTTCATGCACAATATGCTTACGGATTGGTTAGCATGTGTTTACTTGAATTTGGAGGATACTTATTAGAAACCTCTTACGCTTATCCAAATAATTTAATGGATCAGTTCCTTAACATTCGAAACTTTAGCCTTGGAATGGCCTTGTTTTTTGCACTGTATTATCCTGCTGGAAACTGGCTTGCTGCAAAAGTTTACAAGCTCATTTTTAAAAACTAAAAATGAAAGAAGCCACTTTCTCAAGTGGCTTCTTCTTATCCCCCCAGGATAATAAAAAACTAATATCCTTGTAACGCTCAATAATATAGGTTTATTAGCCTATAAATTTTGATAACAAAACCTTAACAAACAAAAATTAAATACTCTTTCACTTTTCTTCAAACATATAGACCGCTGAGTGTTAATTTTAATTAAATAAGTGTAATGTTTACGCAAAAAACTATATTTGATAAATTTTAAACTAATTTATCATGATCTCAAAAGTAAAAATTACTGTTTTTATAATACTATTTGCTACATGTAGGCTTGTGGCACAAACAAATACAGGCATTGTATTCTCCGGTTCGTTTGGAAGCTCAGTAGTAGAAAATAACACCTATGAAATCCCTTCGGAAGCAGTAGCATGGGCAGGATTTGCCAATGAAGACGAAAGTCTATACCCAATAAACTTTGAAAATGCTGGCGAAATAACCTTTACTGGAGCTACACCAGGAGCCGATGTAGACTTATATTTCAAATTTGAGTACAATCCATATCCAAATGCAGAACCTAGTTTTAGTACAGCATCTGTTACAGTGAGTGGCTCTGCAGAAACTTCTTACACTGTGGTAGTGCCCGCAAATGGCTCAAATACCTACAGTTCTTTTTTATTGTATGTAACAACCTTAAACACACCGGTTACCCTAACAAACATAACTTTAACCAGTAGCGTAATTGTAGATCCCTGTGCAGGTGTTTTGTGCCCAGAGGGAGAAGAATGTGTGGATGGAGATTGCGTGCTAGATGCTGGAAACGGAGGCCCAAGCATGGCGGCTCCAACTCCACCAGCTAGAGATGCCGCAAACGTTATATCTATTTTTAGCGATGCTTATGAAAATGTTACTATTGATAATTTTGATTTCAACTTATGTGGCGGGAACGCTGTAGAAGAAGAAACAATCGGAGGAAACTTAAGCCAGTATTATAGTGGTGCAGGCTGTCAAGGTATCAGTATGGCAAACAATAGAATAGATGCTTCCGAATTTACCAACATTCACTTCGATTTTTACACCAACGAAACCGACTTAATTGGTAAGGTTTTTAACCTAAAGTTAGTAGATTGGGCAGGCAATGTAAATGGAGCTAACTCAACTGGACTCGAAATTAATTTCAATGGCGGATCTAACCCTCCACTTGCTGCTGGTTCTTGGGTTTCTGTAGACATAGATATAAGCGATTTTGGCCTTCAAGTAATCGGAAACCTAACAAGAAGTGATGTTGCCGAAATTCACATCACTTCAAATTTAACGAATGCATGGTACGACAACCTGTATCTTTATAAGGAAACTTATATTACAGGAACGTGTACAGATGGTGAATTTAACCAAGATGAAACAGGCATAGATTGTGGCGGTTCTTGCGAGCCTTGTACTGGCCCTCCAAGCATTGGAGCTCCTTTACCACCTGCAAGAGACCCAGAAGATGTGATTTCTATTTACAGTGATACCTACGAAAATATTAGTATCGATAATTTTGATTATGGACAATGTGGCGGCACAGCCTCACAAGAAGTAATCATTGATGGCAATTTAACACGCCACTATACGGGACCTCTTTGTCAAGGTATTGGTATGGAAAGCAATAGAATAGATGCTGCTGCATTTACAAATCTTCACTTTGACTTTTATACCGATGAAACCAATATTGTTGGAAAAGTATTTAACCTAAAACTAGTAGATTGGGCAGGAAACAGCTCTGAGGTTGGAGCTACTGGATTGGAAATCAACTTTAACGACGGTACGAATCCACAAATTAGTGTAGGAAGTTGGATCTCGGTAGATGTTGATTTAACTTCTGCAGGGCCACTTGTAAGTGGAAACTTAACTCGAAGTGACATTGCTCAAATACACATAACCTCAAACTTAACGAATGCTTGGTACGACAATATTTATATTTATAGAGATGGATTAACTCCAGAAAACTGTTTTGATGGTATACTAAATCAAGATGAAACCGGTATAGATTGTGGTGGCTCACTTTGCAATCCTTGTTCAGAAGAAGCTTCTGGTTGTATGGATGCTAATGCTACAAATTACGATGCTTTAGCAACAACACAAGCCTTAGACCAATACGAAAACTTAAATTGTATTTTCACTTCGTGCGACGATATTCCTGAACCTGGATGTATATACGAAGATGGATTTGGTTTTTTTAATGCTGAATTTAGTGCAGCCGATTGTGTAAGCTTTGGAGGTACACCTTGTTCTGAAGAAGCTTCTGGTTGTATGGATGAAGATGCTACAAATTACGATGCTTTAGCAACAACACAAGCCTTAGACCAATACGGAAACTTAAATTGTATTTTTGAAAACTGTGATGATGTATCTGTACCAGGCTGTATTTATGTAGATGGATTTGGTGTTTTTAATGCTGAATTTAGTGCAGCCGATTGTGTAAGCTTTGGAGGTACCCCTTGTACAGAAATACCTGGGTTTTCAATAAACGAAAAAGAAAACACCCATACAAAAGTATTCCCTAATCCGTTTTACGGGAACTTAACCGTGAGTTCAAACCTACTATTAGGCTCAAATGCTCAAATAAAACTTCACGATTTAGTGGGGCATTTGGTTTACAGTAAAAGTATTGCAGATGCACAAATAACTACTCAGGAAATTGATCTGTCTACATTAACACCAGGTACCTACATTCTAACGGTAAGCAACAAAACAAAGAGCCTAAACTCAAGAATTGTTAAACAATAAGACTGTTCTAAAAACAAAACCTG
>CAWVTK010000034.1:0-16205 GCA_963933205.1 uncultured Flavobacteriales bacterium | reverse complement strand
GAACGAACCAATATTATAGGAATTCAGAAGGCAATTGGAGCTAAAAATTATTTTATTTTATTACAGTTTTTGTTCGAGGCAATTTTACTTTGTTTAATTGGAGGTATTGTAGGACTTCTTATTGTTTACAGCGGAACTTTATTGGCTGGGTATTATTTTGATTTTGATGTTTCTCTTTCCACCAACAATATTGTTACGGGCCTTTGGGTTTCTGTTGTAATTGGTATTGTTTCTGGAATGATACCAGCTATTTCTGCTTCAAAACTAGACCCTGTAGAGGCCATAAGATCAGGTCAATAGAGGTTTTATTGGTTTAAAATGAAGCCGCAACTAGTTTAATATTGATTTTGTACTTTGTTTTCTCCTGACAATCAAGAGGAATCATAAGGTTTTTAATTTTGTTTCAATTACCTCGTATACTTTGGTAAGTTCTTTTTCTGTAATGCAATAAGGGGGCAGTATGTAGATAACATTTCCAAGAGGTCTTAACAATACTCCTTGTCTTAAGAAATCGTTATACAAACTTTGCCGTAATGTACTTGCATAACCAGAAGACTCGGCTTTTAACTCTATTGCCAGTACGGTACCCGTTTGTCTGAGGTCTTTAATTACTTTAAGGGAACTTATTTTATCTGCAAAAATACGGTGTCTTTTTGCGATGTTTTTGATTGCTTTTTGGCAGTCTTCTTTTTCTAATAAATCTAAACTTGCTATAGCAGCTATACAGCCAACAGGATTTCCTGTAAAAGAGTGGCCGTGCAAAAAGGCTTTTTGAATGTGTTCTGCTAAAAAGGCATCGTATATATTTTGCGTGCATGTTGTTAACGAAATAGGAAGTGTGCCGCCCGATAATCCTTTAGACATGCATAAGAAATCAGGCATTGCCTCTACTTGATTTACAGCGAAAGTTGTTCCTGTTCTTCCAAAACCCGTCATAACTTCATCGGCAATACACAATACACCTGCTGCATTACAAATGTTTATTAGCTTGTTTAGTGTTTCTGGAGGATACATTCGCATTCCTGCAGCGCCTTGAATAAGTGGCTCAAAAATGAATGCAGCAACATCACCTTTAGCAATTTCTTTTTTCAAGCTTTCAATAGACAATAGCTCATCATTTGGAAAGGGAATGTGGGAGGTTTCAAATAATAAATCAGAAAAAGGTGCTGAGAAAATACTTCGAGCTCCCGCAGACATAGCCCCAAAGGTTTCTCCATGATAGGCTCCATCAATCGCTACAAATCTTGTTTTATTTTCGCCTTTATTTTTCCAATACTGAACACTCATTTTCAATGCAATCTCAACGGCCGATGATCCATCTCCAGAGAAAAAGAATTTTGCTTGGTTGTTTGGTAAGTGTTTTGATAATCTCTCGCACAAATCTACTGCTGGGCTGTGGGTGAAACCCGCAAATACTACATGCGCTAATTGCTGCATTTGAGCATATACTTTTTTGGCAATATAAGGGTGACTGTGTCCGTGTAAATTTACCCACCACGAAGAAATAGCGTCGATGTATGAATTCCCTTTCTCATCTATAAGTAAGGTGCCCTCTCCTTTAACTATGGGGAGTGCAGCTCCTGCTGTTTTCATTTGAGTGAAAGGGTGCCAGATGTATTTTTGATCCTTTTCTTGAATGTTCATTCTTCTTGAATTCGGATTAAACTAAATGTTTTTTAACTTCAATGCATGCGCAGCTACAGACGTTTTATTTAGGCTTTCTATAGGCGCTATTCGTCCGAGTATTTCCAAACCCGTCATTTCTTTAATAATAGATTCTGTTTCTTTATTTTCCAATCCATTAAACAAAATTCCTTTAACCTTTATTTTACGTTGTTGTAATAGGGCTGCACTCATTAAGGTATGATTTATACTGCCTAAATAATGCTTAGAAACTAAAATTACTTCAGTATTTAATTGTTCAATAAGATCCAGTAGGGTGTTTTGTCTGTTAAGAGGCACCAACAAGCCTCCAGCGCCTTCAATAACTAAATGATTGTTTGTTTTTGGGATGTCAAAATTTGAAATATCGATGTGAACACGATCTCTTTCTGCGGCTGCATGCGGAGACATGGCATGGTTTAATTGATAAGTTTCTGGATGGAATTTTGTTATTTTATTAGCAATGAGGCTTTTTACTTTTAGGGTGTCGCTCGCTTCCAGGTCTCCTGCTTGTATAGGTTTCCAATAATCGGCTTTTAGTGCTTGTACGATTAAAGTAGCGGCAATTGTTTTACCAACATCTGTTCCTATTCCAGTTATAAAGTATGTTTTCATGGTATTAGTTCTACTAGGCTTTTTACAGCTACTTTAATTTCTTGTTCGGTATTAAAGCTGTGTAAACAAATTCGGAGTCGTTCTCTTCCTTTGGCTACTGTTGGATGAAGTATGGCTCTAATATTTATGCCTTTTAGTTGTAATTGCTGCTCTACTCTTTTAATTTCTTCATTTCCAGGTAAAACAATGCACTGTATTGGACTAGAGCTCGCCACCAATTTACTGCTTATATTTTCTGGCAATAGAGATTTAAATAGTCGAATATTTTGCTTTAATTGTGCTGTGTTTTTGTTTGAAAGTTCCAGTTTGTTGTAGGCACTCTCTACCGTATTTAAACAATGTTCGCTTAATGCTGTAGTGTAAATAAAAGAGTGTGCAAAGTTGGTTAAATACTGTTTTAAATTTTCCGAACCTAGTATGATGGCTCCATGTGAGCCTAAGGCTTTTCCAAAGGTATGTACTCTTGCAAATACTTTTGATTCTAATTTTAAACTTTGTACCAAACCCTCGCCTTTTTCCCCAAAAACTCCAGTTGCATGTGCTTCATCTACGATTATTTGTGCATTGTATTTTTCACAAAGTTCAATTATCGTTTCAAGTGGCGCCCGATCTCCATCCATAGAATAGACAGATTCTACGACGACCAAAACGGTTCCGCTGGCTTGTATTAGTTTTTTTTCTAGAGCGTCTAGTTTGTTGTGCTTAAAAGCAAAAGAGCGTGCATTGGATAGGCAAATGCCATCTCGTATGCTTGCATGTATGTATTGGTCGTATATAATGGTATCGCCCTTATCTGCTATGCAAGAAAATAAGCCGATGTTAGCATCGTAGCCAGAATTAAAAATTAATCCAGTTTCTGCGTTGTGAAATTTTGCAATTTTAGCTTCTAATTCCTCAAATTTTTTAGAGTTGCCACTAATTAGTCTTGATCCAGTTGCCCCAGAAGTTTTAGTGCTTTTTATACTCAAAGATTTAGAAAACCCTAAGTAATCATTAGAGCAAAAGTCGATGCTTTTGTTGTTCAAATTCAGTTGCCTCAAATTTTTGGATAAAGCTCTTTGGTTTAGCTTTTCTATAATTTTGGCTTCTATATGTAATCTTTTAAGCATTTTGTAAAGATAGTATTGAAAAGATGATATTTATAAGACGAGCAAAATATATTTTAAACACTTAAACTAAGGTATGATACATTCGATCGTTAAAAGTTAAAAGAGGCTCTTTAGGTTTTTTTTTGAATATAGGTAAAAAAAAAGAGCCCCTAAAAGGGACTCTTAAATAGTTAAATCGAAAAAACCTAGTCGGCTAAAACGATAATAGTATTTTTTTGAGTTTCGATCACTCCACCACTAACTTCGAAAGATTCTGTTTTACCATTGTTTAGAGAAACAGTTATAGTACCCGCCGCCAATGTAGAAATAATTGGTGCGTGGTTGTTTAAGATCTCAAAGCTTCCATCTGTTCCAGGAAGTTCAATAGAAAGGATGTCTCCAGAAAATAGTTTTGCGTCTGGTGTAATAATATCTACTAACATTTTGTGTAAGTTAAGCTTTAGCTTCTGCTAAAATTTTTGCACCTTTTTCAATAGCTTCCTCAATATTTCCTACCAGGTTAAAAGCAGCTTCGGGTAAGTGATCTAATTCACCATCAAGAATCATATTAAATCCTTTAATAGTGTCTTCTATGCTTACCAAAACTCCTGGAAGACCCGTAAATTGTTCTGCAACGTGAAAAGGTTGAGATAAGAAGCGTTGTACACGACGTGCACGTAATACGGCTTGTTTGTCTTCTTCAGACAATTCATCCATACCCAAAATAGCAATAATATCTTGAAGCTCTTTGTAGCGTTGTAAAATTTCTTTTACATCTTGAGCACATTTGTAGTGTTTGGCACCCAAAACTTCTGGGTTCAAAATACGAGAGGTAGAGTCTAAAGGATCTACCGCAGGGTAAATACCTAATTCTGCAATTTTACGCGACAATACCGTTGTTGCATCTAAGTGAGCAAAGGTTGTTGCCGGAGCAGGATCTGTAAGATCATCTGCCGGTACATATACCGCTTGTACAGAAGTAATAGATCCGTTCTTAGTAGAGGTAATACGTTCTTGCATCATTCCCATTTCTGTAGCCAATGTTGGTTGATACCCAACAGCAGATGGCATACGTCCAAGTAGTGCCGAAACTTCAGAACCTGCTTGTGTGAAACGGAAAATATTATCAATAAAGAATAAGATGTCGCGTCCTGCACCATCTCCTTCACCATCTCGGTAATATTCTGCAAGTGTTAAACCAGATAGTGCAACACGAGCACGAGAACCCGGAGATTCGTTCATTTGACCAAAGACTAAAGTAGCTTGAGAGTTTATGAGCTCTTTGTGATCTACTTTCGTAAGATCCCAACCCCCTTTTTCCATGTCTTCCTCAAATTCTTTCCCGTATTTGATAACGCCAGATTCGATCATTTCACGAAGTAAATCGTTCCCTTCACGCGTACGTTCTCCAACACCAGCAAATACAGATATACCATCATGTCCTTTGGCTATGTTGTTTATCAACTCCATAATTAAGACAGTTTTACCAACACCAGCACCACCGAATAGACCAATTTTACCCCCTTTAGAGTAGGGTTCAACTAAGTCAATTACCTTAATACCGGTAAATAAAACTTCGGAAGACGTAGATAAATCTTCAAATCTAGGTGGATCGCGATGTATTGGATATCCGCCTTCTTTACTCAAAGGCTTGATTCCATCAATTGCATCTCCTACTACATTAAATAAACGGCCTTTAATTTCTTCTCCAATTGGCATTAAGATAGGAGAGCCAGAAGCAATAACTTCCATTCCTCTACTTAATCCATCTGTCGAATCCATAGAAATGGCACGAACTGTATCTTCTCCAATGTGTTGTTGACATTCTAAGATAACTTTAGCACCATTTTTTCTGGTGATTTCAAGTGCATCATAAATGTTTGGTAAGTCAGCTACACTGCTGTTGAACTTAATGTCGACAACTGGTCCAATTACTTGGGCGATTTTTCCGATATTTTTTGACATCGTAAAATATATTTTATTGAAAATGAATATCCTCGTTTACGGCTGCAAATTTACTGATTTTTATTTAATTAGATAATAGTGCGCTCTTTTTTTATTTTCTTAATTTTGAGGACATAATTGATTGCGATTTGTAAAGCGTTTAATTACTGGCAATAATGCCCTTAGATATTGATTTGTGAAAATATACTCTAGTATAGAAGCGTTTAAAAAAATTGAAAATGCAGTGGTAACTACCGGAACTTTTGACGGGGTTCATGTTGGGCATTTAACAATTATTAAGCGTTTAAAAGAAATAGCCGATTCTGTAAATGGAGAAACCGTACTCTTAACTTTTTCCCCACATCCACGCATAGTTTTGTTTTCGGACAACGATTTGAAGTTGATTACTACAAAAAATGAAAAAATTGAACTTTTAAGAAATGCAGGAATAGATCATTTAATTATACATCCTTTTTCTAGGGCATTTTCTCGTTTGTCCTCGGTCGAATTTGTGAGAGACATCTTGGTAAATAAAATTGGCACATCGCGTTTGGTTATCGGCTACAATCATCATTTTGGAAGAAACCGGGAGGGAAGTTTTGAACACCTAAAAGAGTACGGCCCCTTGTACGGCTTTCAGGTTGAAGAAATTTCTGCACAAGATGTAGACGCTGTCTCAGTTAGTTCTACTAAGATAAGACAAGCATTAGATTCTGGAGATGTAAAAACCGCAAAGGAGTACTTAGGACATCGTTTTCAACTAACCGGCTTAGTGGTAAAGGGAAAAAATTTAGGTCACAAAATAGGGTTTCCCACAGCAAACATTCAGGTGCTTGATGCGCACAAACAAATCCCGGCAAATGGGGTTTACGCTGTACGCGTATGTATGCACCAAAAAGAATATTTAGGAATGTTAAATATCGGCGTTCGGCCAACTGTAGCAGGTGTTGAAAAAACAATTGAAGTTCATATTGTGGATTTCGACTCCGATATATATGGGGAAGAGATTACGGTTTTTTTTGAGAGTTGGATTAGAAAAGAACAGAAATTTGAAAATTTAGAAGCTCTAAAAAAACAGTTGGAAAAGGATAAACTCTATGTTTTAAACTCATGAAGTTGCTTCTTCTCCTGTTGCTCTTGCCTTTAGGTACATTTGCTCAAGAAAATGTTATTTACAAGGACTTAAAAACAGCTTTAATAAATCCTGAACTTGTTTATCATCTTGAATTAAAACGGAAGTCGTTACATGAGTTTCCAAAGCAATTGTTTTTGTTTTCGAACCTAAAAACACTGGACTTAAGTAAAAACAAAATTAACTTTATTCCAGATTCTCTAGCTTTTCTTTCTGGCTTACACATACTTAATCTGAGTAGAAACAACATAGAGCTTATTCCCAATACAATTGATCAATTGGAATCGTTACAGCAATTGGACCTATGGGATAATTACATTGAGGTTTTACCTATTGCACTTACGCGTTTGCCTAAACTAAAACAAGTAGATATAAGAGGGGTTGCCCTATCGTACTCCAAGCATGTTGCTTATAGAGAATTGCTAAAAGGAGTGGACTTGCTCATGAGCGATCCTTGTGATTGCGAAGAAAAATAAGTTTTATAAACCAGAACGGAGCTGTTTTTTTTTAACGTAAGTTAAAATCATCTCGTCTATAGTTTCATGTTGAACCACAAACTGATGAGTTAAATAAGAAACATTGTTTCGACTGATTTGTATGTCGTCTCGGTAATTTAAATTTTTGTCGCCAACGTATTTGAGAACCGCCTCCTTAATTCCCCATAATTTGCATGCCTGTTCATTGGAGGGGTTTTTTAGATACAAATGGTACTCTTTAGTTGATAGGATTCGAGAGATAATCTGCTGCATTTTTTGTTGAGGCAGCTCAATATCTACTCCAACATTTTCTGTACCAAAGGCTATGGCTATGTATTGGTGGCTGTGGGAAATTGAAATGTGTGCGGCTTCTTTAATATAAGGTTGTCCGGTTTCGCGGTGGTTTAAAATAAGATCGCTCGAAAAAATATTTTTCAGCGCACGTCTACAGGCTACAAATTCTAACCTTCGTTGTTTGTTTTTTAAGACTTTAAACTCTTTTAGCTCCTTGCTAGAAAGCTTAAATTTTTCAAGTAAAGTATTTGCACAAGAGTACACCTTCCATACATAAAGATGATTTCCATTGCTTGTGTTTTTGTAAAAGACCTGTTTCATATACCTTGGTAAATATAAGCATCTTACTGCAAGCACGAAAAACAAAGCCTAGCATTTGTTGGTTTTGATGATTTGTAAAAAATATTTTTTTTGATAAGGCACCTTATTAACCTAGTTTTAGTGTACGGTCTTTGTTCTTGACTATTAGGGCTTAAATAACCGAGACTATTATTGTACATTTGCAATCTAAATAAGTATCAAGATAATTACCAAGACTATGAGCGCAACGCAGTACAAGGTTAAAGACATTTCCTTAGCAGATTGGGGAAGAAAAGAAATTCGTTTAGCAGAGGCAGAAATGCCCGGTTTAATGTCTCTTCGTGAGGAATATGCAGAAACACAACCCTTAAAAGGTGCACGTATTGCAGGTTGTCTTCATATGACGATTCAAACAGCGGTTTTAATTGAAACCTTAGTGGCTTTAGGAGCAGATGTTACTTGGTCTTCTTGTAATATTTTTTCAACTCAAGATCATGCTGCAGCTGCAATTGCTGCCGCAGGAATCTCTGTTTATGCTTGGAAAGGAATGAATGAGGAGGAGTTTGACTGGTGTATAGAGCAAACACTTCGTTCTTTTAAAGGCGGAAAAGCGTTAAACCTAATCTTAGACGATGGTGGTGATTTAACGAATATGGTTTTCGATAGATTCCCAGAATTGGTTGCTGATATTAAAGGATTGTCCGAAGAAACAACAACTGGAGTACACCGATTGTATGCCAGAGAGAAGAATGGAACACTTGTGATGCCGGCTATAAATGTGAACGATTCGGTTACTAAATCGAAGTTTGACAATAAATACGGTTGTCGGGAGTCTTTAATAGACGGAATTCGTAGAGCCACCGATGTAATGATTGCAGGTAAAGTTGCTGTAGTAGCAGGTTATGGCGATGTAGGTAAAGGTTCTGCACAATCACTACAGGCTGCAGGAGCTCGTGTTATTGTTACCGAAATAGATCCTATTTGCGCTTTACAAGCTGCTATGGAAGGATTTGAAGTTAAAAAAATGAACGACGCTGTAAAAGAAGCAGACATTGTTGTTACAACTACAGGAAATAAAGACATTATCGTAGGAAGCCATTTTGAGGCAATGAAAGACAAGGTTATTGTTTGTAACATTGGTCACTTTGATAATGAAATTGATGTTTCTTGGTTAAAGACCAATCATGGTGCTACAAAAATTGAAATTAAACCTCAGGTTGATCAATACACCATAAACGGTAAAGATATTCTCTTATTAGCCGAAGGTCGTTTGGTAAATTTAGGTTGCGCAACTGGTCATCCATCTTTTGTAATGTCCAATTCATTTACCAATCAAACTTTGGCTCAATTAGAGCTTTGGTTGGACTCCGATAAATACGAAAACAAAGTATATACTTTACCTAAGTACTTAGATGAAAAGGTAGCCCGGTTACACCTAGCTAAATTGGGTGTAGACCTAGAGGTTTTAAGCGACGATCAGGCAGATTACATCAGTGTTTCTGTTGCAGGCCCTTACAAGCCAGAATACTACCGCTATTAATTAGTTAAAGTTTAGATATTAAAAACAAAAAAGCGCCCTAAGGCGCTTTTTTGTTTTTAATATACAATACTGTAAAGCTCAAGCTTAGTTAAAAATCCTAAGTTTTACACCATCAAAGCTAGTTCTGTAGCGGTGCAATGGGTAGTTTGCAGGCCCTAATATAACTGAGCCATCAAAAATAAAATACTCCGAATCGCAGCAAAAACACGAGAGATTATTTAATTGCTCACTATTTAAATAAACCTGTTCGCAGCTGTTTAAAGGCTCGTTGGTACAAGCCCTATCAAAAGCAAAATAGGTGTCGGCATAATCATGAAAAATCAATATCCCGTTTACGCCTCCCTCTATATAAGCACTTCCCCCTGGAGCTTGTAATCCATTAAATTCGACATTATTTGGGTATAAAAAAGTGTTAACATTGGCGAAAGGGAATTCATATCCGTCCTTATTGCAAGAATAACATATAATTAGAAGAAGACTAAGAAAATTTATGGGCTTCATACAAAGAGTTGATATTGAGTAATGTTTGTTTCGCATACTGCAAAAAAACAACAAAGAATTAAGGTACAACGACTATTACTTTAAAAAAGTACTTGAATAGCCAATGAATTATCTCTATATTTACCAGATTGAAAAACATCTAGGCAAACTAAAATATAAGTTTATGCTGCGAAAATTACTTACTGTGATTGCCCTGCTAGGGATATCAACTTATTCTATAGCCCAATCACAATCAGGTACCTTAAAAGGTACAATCACAGAATTTGATACGGGAGAGCCCGTACCAATGGCAAATATTGTGATCGAATTAAATGGAGCCGTTATTGATGGAGCTGTTGCCGATTTTGATGGAAAGTACACCATCAAACCAATAGACCCAGGTAGATACACGGTAAAAGTTTCGTTTATTGGCTTCGCAACCAAAGAAATTTCCGACGTTCTTATTACCTCCAACAAAATTACTTTTGTTAAAGCAGCTCTTAAAGTAGAGTCCGATGTTTTAGGAACGGTTGAACTTGTTGAATACGTTGTACCACTTATCGATCCAGATAAAACAGGTACCACCAAAACAAAAGACGAAATTACTGCTTTACCTACCCGTGATGTTCAGTCTGTGGCTGCACAAACAGCTGGTATTTATCAGGAAGACGAAGGTGGAGATTTAAACGTACGTGGTTCGCGTTCTGATGCAACCTTCTTCTATATAGATGGGGTTAAAGTAAGAGCTTCTAATAAACTACCCCAATCATCTATCCAACAAATGACTGTAATTACAGGTGGTTTGCCTGCTTCTTATGGAGATGCAATGGGTGGTGTAATTAGTATTACCACACGTGGACCTTCCAACGAGTTTTTTGGTGGAGTAGAGGCTGTAACGTCAAATTCTCTTGATCCTTTTGGTTACAACCTTTTAGGTTTTAACTTTTCAGGTCCTTTAAAGAAAAACGCCGAAGGGAATTCTATATTGGGCTTCTTTTTATCTGGGGAGTACGAAAACATGAAAGATCCAGATCCTTCCGCCATTGGAATGTACAAGGTGAAGGATTCTAAAATGGAGTTCCTACAAGAAAACCCATTAAGTTTAAGCTTCGACGGACCAAACGTGCAAGCGCTTCGTAATTCTGAGTTTATAACTATGGACGACTTAGAGCATGTGGATGCCAAGCAAAACGTAGGCAGAACAAATGCTAGTATGCAAGGTAAGATTGATTTTAAGCCTAGTAAAAACACAAATATAAGTATAGGTGGTAACTTTTCGTATTCAAAATACAGAGACTTTATTTATACGTACAGCTTGTTTAACTCTGAGAACAATTCTGAAAGAATCGAAAATTCGTGGAGAATTTACTCTCGTTTACAACAAAGCTTTGGTTCTTCAGATGAGGAACAATCTTCTTCCAATTTAAAAAATGCCTTTTTTACTTTACAAGTAGATTACTCTCAAGATAACGAGACGATACAAGATTCTGATCATAAAGATAAGTTCTTTAATTACGGTTACGTTGGTAAGTTTACGCCAGAACGTAGTCTTAAATTCGATACGCCTTGGGGTTTTGGTGATAGTATTATTGTACGCTTAGAAAGCGGTATGGACACAACTGTTGAAGTTGGAGGTGTATTCAATGACGAAGGCTTCTTTAATTTTAGCAATCAAGAGAATTCGATAGACCACTATGCGTTTGAGGCTTCTAATTTGAATCCTTACGTTGTAAACTATACACAGTCTTACTATGACTTCTTAGGGAACGAAGGGATGTCTGATTTACAATCTGTTAGTATTAATGCTGCAGTAAATGGAGATCGTACTGAAGATGTTTATTCTCTTTGGTACAATACCGGAAGACAATACAATGGATACACTAAAAGTAAAGATGCACAGTTCCGTTTTACAGGTTCTGCATCTGCCGATATAAACGATCACGCCATTCAATTTGGATTTGAATACGAACAGAGAGACGACAGGTATTATTTTGTTGCTCCAACAGGTTTGTGGTCTTTAGCTCAGCAACAGGTAAATAAATACATCGGTGTGTCCGATGGTGTTTATGAGTTTGCAAACGAGAATGGTACTGTTGTAGAACAACAAAATAGTTACAATTTTGATGAAATGACTGGTTTTGCTTCTAATTTTAGAGACGCACACGGCATTAGCGACTACCAAGTTGTAGACATTCATACCTATACTCCTTCTGACTTAGACATCACTATGTTTACCGCCGACGAGCTTATAACCGTAAATCCAAACTCTCTTTATTCTACTTGGTATGGATACGACAGTAAAGGAAATAAAATCGAAGGTGTGCAACCGGGAATGAAAGAGTTCTTAACAGATAAGGATGAGAACGGTGAATACAAACGTGATATGGCCGCTTTTCAACCTATTTATGTTTCTGGTTACATTCAAGACAAATTTGCTTTTGAAGATTTAATATTTAACATTGGGGTTCGTGTAGATAGATACGATGCCAATCAAGAAGTGTTAAAGGATAAGTATTCAGTATACGAAGTTCGTACTGCTGGAGAGGTAAGCTCATTTGGATCGCACCCATCTAATATTGGAGACGACTACGTAGTATATGTAAATACCGAAGTAGCAGCTACTGCTATAACAGGTTATAGAAATGGTGATGACTGGTTTAATGCAGAAGGTCTTCCGATTACAGATCCGAATGTGCTAAATCAATCTACAGGGGTAACACCTTTGTTAAAAGATCCAGGTGCTGCTAAAAACGACCCATCAAACTTTGGTTTAGATGCCGGAGCCTTTGAAGATTATAAGCCGCAGGTATCAGTTATGCCTCGTATATCTTTTAACTTCCCAATTTCAGACGAAGCTATCTTTTATGCGCACTACGATGTTTTAACCCAACGTCCTAGTAGAAACAGAATGGATCCAACCGATTATTTCTACTTAGCTCAGCAAACAGCGACGACTATTAATAATCCAAATTTAAAATCTCAACGTACTACAGATTATGAGCTTGGTTTCAAACAAACCTTATCTTCTAGTTCTGCCCTATCTATATCGGCTTTCTACAGAGAAATGCGCGACATGATACAGTACACTCAAGTTGCTTTTGCTTATCCTAAGCAATACTTTACTTTCGGTAATATCGATTTTGGTACGGTAAAAGGTCTTTCTATTGCTTACGAAATGCGTAGAACAAAGAACGTTAGCTTCAATGCAAACTATACGCTTCAATACGCCGATGGTTCGGGTTCTTCCTCAACCTCTGGTGTTGATATTGTAAACTCAAACCAGCCTAACTTAAGAACTACACTTCCTCTAGATTACGACCAACGTCATAATTTAACTGCAAGTATAGATTTCCGTTACGGTGCCGGTAATAAATACAATGGTCCATTACTAAATGGTAGACCAATCCTTGAAAATACAGGCGTTAATTTAGTAGCAACTGCAGGTTCCGGAACACCTTTTTCTAGACAACAAAACACAACGCGTGAGGCGATGTTTGGAATCAATGACCGAACCAATCTTGAAGGTTCGCTTAACGGATCTAGATTGCCTTGGAGGTACCGTTTAGATATGAGAGTTAATAAGAGTTTTGACATAGCTTGGGGAGAAGGAGAAAATAAAAAGTCTGCTTCAATGAATGTTTATTTCCAAGTACAAAACCTTTTAAATACTCAAAATATAGTAACGGTATACCAATACACGGGTAATCCAGACGATGATGGTTATCTTAATACAGCTGTGGGTGTTGGCGATATTCAAAAACAAAACGATCCAACCGCCTTTGCTGATTTATACTCATTAAAGTTAAATAATCCAAATAATTATACGCGTCCAAGAACTGTTCGTTTAGGTGTAACTCTAGACTTTTAGTCATGGTAGAAATTTGTATGTATATGAAAAAGACAATCAAAAATACGCTGTACGTTTTCTTTGCAACCTTAACGATAGGTTCGCAAGCAAGAGAGAATGTTAATTATACTGGTGGCGATGCTACAACTCCAACTCAATCTTTAGCATTTAACTGTTCTGCCGGTACTGCCCAAACGCAGTTAGACATTAATAATGTTAAAACCACCATTCTTAACGGTGGTGATATGTGGTGGAATTTATCCGACGGTAAATACGAAATCCCTAAGAACAGCGGAAAGCATTCTATGTTTGCTGGTTCTCTTTGGATTGGTGGTTTAGACGACGATGATCAGTTAAAAGTAGCTGCCCAAACATACCGTCAGTCGGGTAATGACTTTTGGCCAGGACCAATCGACAACGTGCGTTTAACCTCCGATGGAAATTTAAACAGTAAATACGGTACTACTGAAGCCGCTATTTGTGCTAAGTACGATTACCACCATGTAATTACAAGAGCCGAGGTAGAGGCGTTTTTAGCTTATTCAACCTCAGAAAATCAAAGTTTAGAATTTCCTGATTATTCCATACCGCTTTCTATATTAAATTATCCTGGTAATCGTGAAGACGACAATCAAGCAGGATCTCCTTTTGAAGGAGAAGACGAGATAGTGGGTACAATCCCTTTTTATGCACTAGAAACCTTAGCTCCTTTTCGCGACGTAAACGGAGACGGTAGCTACGATCCTACCATAGGAGATTATCCGGAGTACAATTTAGATGGTACTTTTAATTGTCAAGAAGCAGACATGCTTTTTGGAGATCAAACACTTTGGTGGGTTTACAATGACAAAGGAGAGTCGCATACTGCATCTACTTCTATTGAGCCTATTGGTTTAGAAATTCAAGCGCAGGCTTTTGCTTTCTCTACCAACGACGAGATCAATAACATGACTTTTTACAATTATAAGCTTATCAATCGCTCTCATAATGCGCTGAATAATGCTTACTTCGGTGTTCACGTTGATCCGGATTTAGGAGATTATCAAGACGATTATGTTGGCTGTGATGTTTCTAGAGGTTTAGGGTATTGTTACAACGGCGACGAAGAGGATGGAACCGCAGCGGGTTACGGTTTAAATCCTCCTGCTATTGGCGTTGACTTTTTCAGGGGGCCTATAGCCGATGCTGGTGATGGTATTGACAACGATTCCGACGGCATAATAGATGAGCCTGGTGAGCAAATCATCATGTCAAAATTTATGTACTTTAACAACGATGGGTCCGTAACTGGAAACCCTGATGTTGCTCAAGATTTTTACAATTACTTACAAGGTAGATGGTTAGACAATAAGCCTATGACTTACGGTACGGATGGAAGAAATCCTTCTACACCCGAATGTAACTTTATGTTCCCTGGAGATACCGACCCATCTTTTGCCGATACTTGGACAGAACAAATAGCGGGTAATGCACCTGCGGATAGAAGATTTGTACAATCAGCTGGGCCATTTACCCTAGAGCCTGGAGCTTTAAATACCATAACAACAGGTGTTGTTTGGGCACGTGCAACCAGTGGTGGTGCATGGGAGTCTGTAGAGTTAATGCGTATTGCTGACGATAAGGCTCAAAAATTGTTTGACATCTGTTTTGAGGTTCTCGATGGCCCAGATGCTCCCGATTTAACCTTACAAGAACTAGATAAAAAAATTATTATTACTCTTACAAATGCTGCTAACATTTCAAACAATCATCAAAACTCAAATGAGGATTACTTGGAGCAGGATTTAATTAATATTTCTGGCTTTTACGACGAAGCTGGTACCATTCCTTACAGAGATGAGTATACCTTTGAAGGCTACCAGATTTTTCAATTAAAAGACGAAACAGTTACTGCTTCTCAGGTATACGATGTAGATAAGGCAAGAATGATTTTTCAATGTGATGTTGAAAATTATCGAGATGAAACCGGTGCTGTTACTGCGAATGTTACCGATTTGCCTATTGCAGACCTTGTAAACTTTGAGTTTAGTCCAGAATATAATGCAGTTACTCCAAAAGAGATGACTCTAGGTGCGGCAAATGAAGGAATCGTTCATTCCTTTGTGGTAACACAAGATTTATTTGCAGATGGAGACAGAACTCTAATCAACAACAGGACTTATTATTTTACAGCGATTGCTTATGGTTACAATGAATACCTTCAATACGCTCAAGATGCAATTCCTGTAGCTGAGGATATTTATGCGCCAAGTTTTGAGGGTCAAAAGAAGCCTTTCTTAGCAGGTCGTAAAAACATAAGACAATATACTGCAATTCCACACCTAACAACTGCAGAGTCTAACGGAACCGTACAAAACGCAGATTACGGAACCATTCCTCCAATAACTCGTTTAGAAGGATTTGGTAACGGTGGCTTAGAACTTCAGTTTACTACTGAAACTAAAGCTGCTATACTTAGCGGCGACTGTGTCACAAGTACAGGTTATGCTACCGATGGTGGTCCAGTTAACATAAAGGTTATCGATCCATTAAACGTTCCTGAAAACACAAATTTTAGTTTCCAACTCAGCTCTGTTGATGATGATGCTACTTGGGTTTTAACAAATTTAACTACAGGTGTTTCTGTAAATTCAGACACCATTATGAGTATCAAAACTGAACAAATCATTTCCGATTGGGGCTTATCCGTTACTCTTGTAAATGGAATTAACCCGGGAGATGATACAGACGGTACAAACGGTTTTTTAAGTGCAACACTCATTAAAGACAACAGCACGTCTTGGTTAGATTTTGTTCCAGATGGAGATGGTTTTGGTTTAGATGATGA
>CAWVTK010000033.1:0-16299 GCA_963933205.1 uncultured Flavobacteriales bacterium | reverse complement strand
GTTGTGTCGTCTCCCATTACAGCTATTTGTAATGCATTACCTGAGTAATTACTAAATCCTCCACAAACTAACTCTTGAGCGTCGTTTAGGTAGAATGCACCTAAGGTGTACGATGAGTTTGCTGTTTCTCCATCTAATGTAACACTCTGTATAAAGTACGAGGAGTTTGATCCAGTATTAATTTCATTAACATTCAAAGGCCAGTATAAGTCCTGTGAGCTTAGCGAAAATGTTATTAATGTCAATAACGAAAGTAAAAATCCCTTATTCATTTTATAGTTTTTTAGTTTGAGTTCAAAAATAAATAAAAAAGGACACTCTAGGAGTGTCCTTTTTAATTAATACTAAAAAGAGTTTTATTTAATCACGTTAAATTTACGTGTGTTTTCTCCTTTATTAGATGATACGGTACATAGATATGTACCTTCCATTAATGATTCAATATTTAACTGAATCGTATTTAGACCTCCTATTAATTGGTAAGAATTCTGGTTAATAATTTTACCAATTAGATTGTAAATAGTAATGGTTACTTCTTGCTCTAAATCTAGTGTTACATCTAAGTTTAACTCTTTAGTAGCTGGAATAGGGTATACACCTAATTCATTTTTGTTTAAAGAGTTAGCCTCAAATCCAATTGTACCAATTTGATTTACTGCATTTACAGTATAAGTACCAGAACCATTGATCCATTTAGTTACTACTAATTCGTTTGAAGTATTGTATCTATTGTTCCATACTTTAAAGCGCATTCCTTCAGTATTCAATAATCCATCAACATTGGTAGTTGTTGCATCATCTCCCCATACAGAAAGGACGGTTAATGGGCTTGTGTAAGAAGTAGACCCAACAAGTACTCCTTTTGAGTTGTATACTGCTAGTTCGTCACCCATACGAGGAGTTACTTCCCATGCATCATCTGCAATAATAATGGTCATGTTAGAACCTGTATTTGTTGCAGACTCAAAGTGTGAAGTAGAATTTGAAGTGTGTTTCAAATTAGTTGTTCTGTACTCTGTATCGTTCGCATTAAAGTTTAAAGTAGATGCTACAGTAGTTTTTACTTGGTATGCTTTACCAGGTTCAAGATCTCCAATACCATTAAAGTTCCAAACTGGTAAGAAAGCAGATCCTAAATAATCTTTTGCAATCTCTATGGCATCATTTGCAACTAAATCTGCGAATACTGCTCCAGCATCTGCACCTTCCAAACGTAAGTACCCAATCATGTTCCATCCAGCAACCATCTCAATAGGGTTTTCCTCCGGATTCATGTAAGTTCCTGCTATTGTTAAGTCAATTGCTTCTGATGTTTTGATTTGGTAACCTTGTCCAATTAAAACATCGCCAATTCCGTTAAAATTCCACTCTGGAAGAAAAGCCGATCCTAAGTAATCTTTTGCAATAATTACACTACTTAGTATTGGTGCTACCAAAGCATCAACAGACATGTCATCTGCCATCATATAGGTAGAGAACATTGACCATCCAGAAACTAAAGCGATAACTTGTTCGCTTGGACCTTCAGGCACAACAACTTCAGTTGAAAGAGCTGCATGAATACGAGGAGCAAAAAATTCGTCCATCATCGTTACCATAGCTAAAGCTTTTTCAGTACTCATGTCCGGGTTGCTTAATAAAGCTAAACATCCCATAGTACCAGCAGGTGTACCTTGGTAACCATCTGCATAAGGACCGTAAGCTGCATTATCCCATGCATCCCAAGGTGCGTTTTGCACAGCTTGAAACCCACAAGCAGTAGGAGTAGTAGATGGCTCTGGGGTAATCATACCAAATAAACCAGGCATATCTGCATGGTTAGCAACTGCTGCATTATCTGCACCGTTACCGTTAGCATACCAAGTATCGTTTATTGTGGTAGTCATTCCAGCAAACACATCGTTGTTTCCGAACATAGTTGCGTTTTCTTGAACTAATTTAGATCCATGTGCAGTAATAACAAATTCTCCAGTTGTAGGAACAATTACGTTACCTTCTCCATAAGGAGCATCAGGATCTAGAATGTTTTGCATTGAAGCAATAGGTACTTCACCTGCTTCTAACCAAGAAATATCTGGAAGTGCTCCACCGGCATTAAATGCCATGTCAATTTCAGAACTGTAACCAACGTGATTTGGAATACAAAGAGGAACTTCCATGTCAGGAACGCCATCTCCGTCAGAATCTACAGGCATCATACCGTAATCGGTAGCTTCAAAGTTACCTAGTATAGACTGGATAATGTAAGGCATTGGTTGTCCGAAAGTAGCTAAAGTTTCTTCAGAAGTATCAATAAACTTAGGCATTAATAATTCAGATTCATAGTCGTTTAATGTAGCCATTGCTAAAGAAAGGTATCCACCTGTTCCGTTACCACCTACAGCAAACTTTTCACCTACTCCGTAAGGATTTCCATCTTCAGCAGTCGATTTTCTTAAAAAACGAACAGCAGTTTTGGTGTCTTGTAAACCACGGTAAGCAGCTTGAATAAGTGTAGATCTTCTAACGTCTTCAGAGGTAGAAACTGGGTTCCAACCTAAACGGTAGTTTACCGCAACTGCTACGTATCCTTTTTTAGCATACTGCTTACAAGCTTCTACAATAGCGAAGTCTGTTTTATCTCCAGTAGCTTGTCCATTTGCAATAGCCGGTAAAAATGACCCAGTATGTAGCATTACTACAACAGGTCTATCTGTTTCAACATCACCTGTAGGCTCGTATACATCCATATACAAATCTTCTAAAGCTGGAGCTTGTGTAATAATTCCAATATTAGATCCGTACTTTACATTTGACGTAACGGTTACCTCAGAGAAAATCTCATCAACATAACGTGCAGGTTCTACAATTAAATCAAGAGCTTTAGCAATACGTGGAGCAAAAAATTCGTCCATCATTGTTACCATTGCCATACCTTTTTCAGTACTCATATCCGGGTTGCTTAATAAAGCTAAACATCCCATAGTACCAGCAGGTGTACCTTGGTAACCATCTGCATAAGGACCGTAAGCTGCATTATCCCATGCATCCCAAGGTGCGTTTTGCACAGCTTGAAACCCACAAGCAGTAGGAGTAGTAGATGGCTCTGGGGTAATCATACCAAATAAACCAGGCATATCTGCATGGTTAGCAACTGCTGCATTATCTGCACCGTTACCGTTAGCATACCAAGTATCGTTTATTGTGGTAGTCATTCCAGCAAACACATCGTTGTTTCCGAACATAGTTGCGTTTTCTTGAACTAATTTAGATCCATGTGCAGTAATAACAAATTCTCCAGTTGTAGGAACAATTACGTTACCTTCTCCATAAGGAGCATCAGGATCTAGAATGTTTTGCATTGAAGCAATAGGTACTTCACCTGCTTCTAACCAAGAAATATCTGGAAGTGCTCCACCGGCATTAAATGCCATGTCAATTTCAGAACTGTAACCAACGTGATTTGGAATACAAAGAGGAACTTCCATGTCAGGAACGCCATCTCCGTCAGAATCTACAGGCATCATACCGTAATCGGTAGCTTCAAAGTTACCTAGTATAGACTGGATAATGTAAGGCATTGGTTGTCCGAAAGTAGCTAAAGTTTCTTCAGAAGTATCAATAAACTTAGGCATTAATAATTCAGATTCATAGTCGTTTAATGTAGCCATTGCTAAAGAAAGGTATCCACCTGTTCCGTTACCACCTACAGCAAACTTTTCACCTACTCCGTAAGGATTTCCATCTTCAGCAGTCGATTTTCTTAAAAAACGAACAGCAGTTTTGGTGTCTTGTAAACCACGGTAAGCAGCTTGAATAAGTGTAGATCTTCTAACGTCTTCAGAGGTAGAAACTGGGTTCCAACCTAAACGGTAGTTTACCGCAACTGCTACGTATCCTTTTTTAGCATACTGCTTACAAGCTTCTACAATAGCGAAGTCTGTTTTATCTCCAGTAGCTTGTCCATTTGCAATAGCCGGTAAAAATGACCCAGTATGTAGCATTACTACAACAGGTCTATCTGTTTCAACATCACCTGTAGGCTCGTATACATCCATATACAAATCTTCTAAAGCTGGAGCTTGTGTAATAATTCCAATATTAGATCCGTACTTTACATTTGACGTAAGGGTTACCTCAGAGAAAATCTCATCAACGTAACGTGTAAGTGGAGCCGTTGGGGCTTGAGAAACTATAATTGTTCCTACCATTCCATTTGCCGCGTGAGCTCCTATTGAACAATCGTAGGCATAAGTACCTGGAGTATTAAAGGTTATAGAACCCATTTCTCCACCAGTATTGGTTCCTAAAGAAGTGCTTTCTGGATTACCAAACGATTCTCCTGTAATTTCACTAATATTGAAATTTACATCGTGAGTTCCGCCGTTATTCGTCCATGCAACTACATCTCCAGTTTCAATTTCTAATACTTGAGGAGTGTAATAAAACATACCTGCCTCTACGATATGTACATTTTGTGCACATAAAGAATAGGAAGTTAAGATCATAGAAAGAGCTATGACTCTTGAAAAGAGTTTTTTCATCATGAGGGGTTTTAGTTAATTGGCGTTAAATATAGCTATATTTAATAGCTTAAACAAACTCTAATTTTAGAAGTGTTAAATTAGAAGTATTAAAAGGTGTACTCTTACTGAGTTTTAATTGAATTCGTCTGATTAATTTAATTCAAATAGAAGAGAGGCGTACATCATTCTACCAACTCTTGGACCTCCGTAAACTTGGAAAGAATTGTTGTTTAATAGGTTAGATGCGCCAATTTTAAAGGTTGCCTTAATTTCAGGTATTTGCTTATTAATTTGAGCATCGAGTTGAGTGTAGCTTGTAACTATACCAGAAAATTGAGGCGATCCTTCGAAAATAAAACCCTCTACCCATTTGTAATTAGAACTAAATCCCCAATGTCTAGAAATGCCTAGTACATTAATGTCTCTAAATCCAAATCCTAGGTTAAACTTATGTTCTGGTGTATTAAATGCGGGAATAATCGGATCGTCTGCACCCTTTTTGTTCAATTTGTTCCATGAATAGTTTCCGTTTATGGTAAGGTATTGGTTCATGAAGTAATTTAAGCCAAGTGTAAATCCTTTAGTACTAACTTTATCCTGGGCATTTGCGGCAACTCTATAACCTTGTATGGATGGAAGAAGTAAGTCATTATAGTTGTCAATAGTGTCTCCAACAGCATTCGCCCAACCATCTATTACATCTTGAGATGAAGCACTGTCTATTTTAGACCCAAACCTAAAGGATGCACCTGTTTGGTAACCAATAAAATCGTCGTAAACACTATAGTAAAAACTGGCATCTACATACAGTTTTTTGAATAAGGTCGTCCTGTATCCAACTTCAATAGTTTTAACTTTTTCGGGGCGAATAGGGTCTACCTTCATAAAACCTCCTGCAAGTGCATCTGGATTTACCAAAGCTCCAATAAAGTATTGTTCTAAAGAATCAATATTTACAAAGTATTGATCGTAACCAAAGCCGTTTAAATTACCAAGTAAAATAGCCTGACCTACATCGTAATTCAAGTATTGATCGGTTAATGTTGGGTTTCTAATAGCAGAAGATAAAGAGAGTCTAATCACATCTTTTTCTGATGGGGTATATACTATGGATGCGGCTGGGGAGAATAGGTAATCAAAGCTTTGATTTTTATCCATTCTAGCCGAAGCTGAGAATTTTAAGGTTTCGCTTAAAAAGTCTCTTTGATATCCAGCATATACTCCATATTCTTTGTTTTCTATCTTGAGGTCTTTTATTAGGGTGTCAATTTCAAAGAGATGTACCGATGTTATGGATGTATCTGGCGGTAATCCTTGGAAAATAGGGCTGAAATCTATTGTAGTATCACTCTCAATAATTGCGACTCCTTGTTCATCAAAAAGAAAACGATCTTCGTAGGTTTGAATAAATCCATCTTCAAAAATGCTTCCGTCTGAGTCTGGTTGATACATACGTGCATTGGCTCCTACGGTAAATCGATTTTTACCAAGTTCAAATTTATATTCTGCTTGAGCGTGGTATAATTTTGACTTATCGTAAAATTTAGTACCTCCGACTAAATTCCCATTTTTATCGTACCTAGTTTGTGAAGTAATTTCATTGAATACTTCCTTGAAATTAGCAGAATCAGGATGTAAAAAGCTGTATCCTTGGTTACCAATAAAGTTGTTTACATAGGATTCTGTTTCTTGATGGTATGCAGTAATTGAATCTTGATAGAGGTCTAAAATACCAGACATATCGGCTTTCCACTGTTCGTAAACTCCAGGTTCTAGTATATCAATAGAGCCTACATCTACCCAACCTGGTAAATTAAATACTTTGTTGTTGATTTGTGTAGTCCAATAAGTACCATATGTTTGGCTCCAATCTCTGTCGCTTAAGTGCTTGTTTTGAAGTGATCTGGCAGTGGCTACAGCATCGTAAGTATCTCCTGCATCTTCGTGGGTTTCGTAGAGTCGGATAAAAAACTTGTCTTTTTGTCTAAATTCTAATCTATTTTGAAAAAACTCTAATCCATTTAAACTGTAACGGTTGTCTCCTTGATATACGGTGGTTCCCGTTCCATAATTGGTGGCATAAATTAATTCGGTTTTCACCGTTGGCTTGTAATACAAAGCCATATTCATTTTAATGTTCTCCGTATCGTAATCAACCAGGTCTTTTTCTTCGTATCCCGTTCGATGAAATGTACCTAAACCCGGATTTGTTTTAATGTTAGAGTACGTTTTATAGTATTCGTCTCCATATCTGTTTACTGCATCGTATCCACCAGGGTTATTTGTTGCTGAGGGAGAGCTAAATGATTGATCGTAATTGTTCGCAATCCAATCGTCTGCAGACATCCTGTACAGATTGAATTTATAACCAAATTTATCCTCCCCTTTACTGTTCTTAATTACATTAGCGTATCTAACAGCAATTTCGGTTAGATTTCGACCACCACCTTTCAATTGTGCTGATAAACCTGGAAATTGAAATGGATCTTTGGTTTCCATACTAATAACACCGTTAAATGCATTAGGTCCATAAAGAGCAGAATTAGCTCCAACAATTATTTCTACTTTTTTAAGATCTAGTTCTGATGAGCCTAAAAAATTTCCAAGTGCAAAGTTTAGCCCTGGAGACTGGTTGTCAACCCCATCAATAATTTGCAAAGAACGTACTGGAGATGTAGAGTTAAACCCTCTTGTGTTAATAATTTTGAAGCCTAAACTAGCAGAGGTTACGTCCACTCCTTTTAAAGCACCAAGTCCTTCGTAAAAGCTGGCAGCAGGGGTTTCTTTTATTGCAATAATATCTAAAGCTTCAATAGTTATAGCCGATTGTTTTTGCTTTTGAGTTAGTCGTGTGTCTGTGATTACTATTTCAGATAAAATTAATTTATCTTCTGCCAGGTATATTTTTATTGCCTCTGCAGAGTTTACCGTAATTAGTTTCTTTTCAAAACCAATAAAGGATACCTCTATTTCTATTGGCAATTTATTGGTTTCTAATTGAAAAAAACCATTAAAATCGGTCATGGTTCCCTCTGATGTGCTTGGAATAACAACGTTAGCACCAATAAGCGTCTCTTTACTACTCTTGTCGTACACAAGACCCTTTATTATTTGCTGAGCAAGAGTTTGCTGAGCAAATAAAATAAGGAACAAAGAGAATAATCTGTTTTTTAATTTCATCTGTAAGAGGCTTATTTTCATCAAAAATAGTAAAATTATAACCTTAGAATACTAATTTTACTATTAACATTTACAGATGGGACTTAATCCCTGGATAGAAAATAGATTTTCCATCGAAGCTAAAACATATGATTTAGAAATTGGTTTGCAAATCTTCTGAATTAGAAGTTTGGCTTAAGTAGGTAGCTTTTGTAAAACTCATCTATAATGTGGAGGATTTCATCGGGTGTATCTACAACAGCAATAAGTTCTAGGTCTTTTTCGCTAATGGTTCCTTCTTTTACTAAAACATCCTTAATCCAGTGAACCAAGCCGGACCAAAAACTAGATCCAACTAAAATGATTGGGAATAGGTCAATTTTTTTTGTTTGAATCAGAGTAATGGCTTCAAAGAGTTCGTCTAAAGTACCCATGCCACCTGGCATTACAACAAAGGCTTGCGAGTATTTTACAAACATCACTTTACGTACAAAAAAGTAATCAAAATTAATGTTTTTATCTGCATCGATGTATGGATTACTGCTAGCTTCAAAGGGTAAATCTATATTTAAACCTACCGATGGAGCACCCCCATTTTTTGCGCCTTTATTTCCAGCTTCCATTATTCCAGGGCCTCCGCCAGTTATAACACCGTAACCGTTTACCGACAATTCTTCTCCTATAGTTGTAGCTAGTTGGTAGTATTTATTGTCTGGCTTCATTCTAGCGGATCCAAAAATAGTAACACATGGCCCAATACGACTCATTTTTTCGAAACCATTTACAAACTCAGACATGATTTTAAAAAGCTGCCAAGAATCTTTAGTCTTTATTTCATTCCATGTTTTCTTTTTAAAATCTATACTTAATCTTTCTTTATCCATCTTTCAGTTGTTTATATTTTCATGTAATATATGATTTTATTCAAACTAACCTACTTCTTAAAGAATACTAATTTTTGGAACGCTGAATTTTAATGTAAATTTAGTTTTCGAATTAAATGATTAATACGCCACTTAATGAGTTGATATTAAGTAGTTTGCAATCTTACAGGCATTTGGTTTAGTACAACCAATATTTATCTATTAAATAAACTAATGACGCCATGCTTGCAGCCCCCAGTTCTAATTCTCGTTTATTAACCTCTTCAAAAGTGTCGTTATCGGAGTGGTGGTGGTCAAAATATCGTTGTGAGTCTGGCGAGAGTCCAATCAAACAAATTTTATCATCTTTTAATGGATTGATATCTACCCCAGCAAAGCCCATAGTAAATTCATGTATGCCATAGGGTTCAAACAGCGATTTCCATTTTTTGATTTCCTCCAATTGTTTTTGTGTTCCGTTTACTGAGAATCCTCGTGGCGAAAAGCCACCTCTATCGCTTTCTAAAGCCATTAAATGCTTTTCATTTTCGGATGCTGCTTTTTCTGCATAACCCAATCCACCTCTATTTCCGTTTTCTTCGTTCATAAATAAAACGACACGAAGGGTGTGCTTTGGTTTAATCTTCATCAATTTTAATAAATGTAATACTTCTATCGATTGTACTACTCCGGCTCCATCATCTTGAGCCCCTTCTCCAACATCCCATGAGTCTAAGTGCCCTCCAACTGTAATGAATTCATTTGGGTATTTTGACCCCTTTATTTCGCCGATAACATTGTACGATATTTTATCTGGAAAGGTTTTGCAATGAGATTTTAAGGTGAGCTCTAAATCAGTATAGATTTTAATGTTCTCACTTAAATAATTAGCATCGTTTGTGGAAACAGCAAAAGCGGGGATTGAGTCGGTACCTTCTTCATATCCCATACTCCCTGTGTGAGGGAAATCATCGTTTCTTAAGTTCATAGAGCGAATAAGCACTGCAATGGCTCCTTTTTTAGAAGCTTCGGTAGCTCCAGAATAGCGTTGGTCTACGCAAGATCCGTAAGCACTAAACGTACTTATTTTTTTAGGATCCATAGGTCGGTTAAAAAAAATGACGGATCCTTTTACTATAGAATCCGCTAGAGCGTTTAATTCTTCAATAGAGTGAACCTCGATAACTCTACCCTTAATAAATTGATTTAAACCGGTGGATATTGAGCCGCCTAATGCGCAAACCTTAAGCGTGTTTTTGCCTTTCTCATTAAAAAAGTAGACCTTTTCTCTTTTACCTCTTTCCCAATGAGGTACCATAATTTCTTGTAAATAAACAGTGTCTAAACCTAAATCAGTAAGCGTGTTTTGAGCCCAAACTACTGCGCTGTCGGCTTCGGCCGAACCGCTTAGTCTTGCTCCTATGTTTTTACATAAGTCTCTTAGGTTTTCGTATGCCTCACTTTTAGTTAAAGCTAAATCGTAAAGGGTTCGTAGGGTTTTCTCATCTTGTGCATAAGATGCGCTGTTAATTAATAAAACTATAGAAAGTATAAGTAACCTCATGTCTTTTTTTTTATGAATGTAAGTGTAAATTAACCACAGGGCTTATTGCCAAGAAAAATGGACTTTACTAATGAGCTCGGGAGATAAAGATTTTGCTACAGGGCAGGAAAGCGCAGATTTCTCTAAAATAATTCGTGTTTTATTATCTACGGAAAAGGATGCTTTTATGTGAATAATGATTTCGGAAATTCGCCGAGGCTCTGAAGCCATTACTTTTTGAACTTCGGCAGTTGTGCCTTCTAAAGAAATGTTTAGCTGTTTGGATTTAATTCCCATAATCGTAAGCATACACGACGCTAAGGCAGTTGCAACTATGTCCGTAGGAGAAAAAGCTTCTCCTTTACCTTGGTTGTCTATAGGTGCATCTGTAGTAATTATACTGCCCGACTTTGTGTGTGTGGCTTCTGTTCTTAAGCCTTCTTGGTAAACTACTTTAGAGGTCATTTTTTGTTTCTTAGGAATATGCCTATAAACATACGAAATACCCTTTTAATTTTGCTCGATTATTTTTGATTACTAAATCGATAAAGATTAAAGCAAAAAAGAGCAGTATCTCTATGTGATCTTCTAACCTTTAGTCTTCTTTTATTTTCAATTCTACCTTCATGCTGTTACGTAGTTTTTTAGAGACGGCACTGTAGGGAGCATTAACTATTTCATCTCCAGAACTCAGACCAGAGAGTATTTCTATATTTTGGTCATCTTGAATACCTGTTTCTACAGCTACTAATTTTACCTGTCCGTTGGAGTATACAAATACACACTCAAAAGCTTCCTTTTCATTTTTGTCGCTGCTGTATTTTTCTTTAGTGCTTGGTGCTAAAGAACTACTGTCTTTTCGTGTAGTTACCGATTGAATAGATAAAAGTTTAATGTTTTCTTTGGTTTGAGTTTTAATGGCTACCGAAGCCGTCATTCCAGGTCTAAAGGGTTGGCTATGAGTTGCCATAAGGTGTATGTAGGATTTTTTAAGTATTCTAATTTTTATTTCAAAATTGGTAACTTGATCGGCTGATGTTCCTATTAAATTAGCAGAATTTGCAATTTCGGTTACTATACCTAAGAATTTTTCTTTCATGTAAGCATCTACATCAATTTCAGCTTCATCTCCTAGTTTTACTCTAAGAATATCGTTTTCGCTTACATCAACCACAACTTCCATATGCTCTAAATCGGCAATCCTCAAAAGTTCGGTACCCGTCATTTGTGCCGTTCCTACCACGCGTTCTCCTTGCTCTACATTTAAGCGAGAAATAGTACCAGAAATTGGAGCGTAAATAGAAGTCCTGTTTAAATTATCCTGTGCTTCCTTTAACGATGCTTCGGAGCTTTTTACACTAAACTGGGATGCTTCTACCGCGAGCTGAGCCATTTCGTAAGCGTTTTCACTTCCTTCGTATTCTAAAGATGAAATTGCTCCTTGTTTAAAAAGGCTGCTGTTTCTAAAATGATTTAATTCGGTGTTTTTTAACTGAGATTTTTGTTGTGCTAAACTAGAGCGCATGTTGTTTAAACTAGCCTTCATTCGGTCCAGGTTAGCCAGGTAAATTTCTGGGTTAATACGCAACAATAAATCTCCTTGCTCTACCCAATCGCCCTCTTGAATGGTGAGCTCAATAATTTCGCCAGAAACATCCGGAGAAATTTTCACTTCCATTTCCGGCTGAATTTTACCATTTGCAGGTACCGTTTCTGTGATTGATCCTAAGAAAACTGTTTCAGTTTCTACACTTATTAAATCTTCTCCACCAATAAATCCTTTTTTCTTTGCTATAATTAATGCTGTAAGTAGCACTATTATACCAATTATTATTACTGATTTCTTTTTCATAGTTCAAACTTTAATTGGGTGTAAAATTCGTATAATTTAATTTTGAATATCAAGTCGTATTTGGCTTGTAACTCGTCAGACTCGGCCTTGATAAGGTTGTTTTTAGACTCGTTAAATTCATAGCTGTTTACCATACCTAGCTCGTAGCGATTGGTAATGTATGTAAACGATTCTTTAAATGCATCTGCAGCTTTTTGAGCTGCTTGGAGTTTTTTGTATGCCGCTAGTTGGTCTGCATAAGATTGCTCCATGTTTTTACGCAATTGATTTTTTGTTTGTTGCGCAATTAGTTTGCTGTTTTCTATTTGAATTATACTCTGGTTTACCGATGTTCTAGTGTTCCAATTATTAAATATTGGAATGGTTAACCTGAACGATATTCCACCTTGTAAGTTGTTTTGTAATTGACTATTGGGTGAAATCAAATCGGATATATTGTCTATGTATAGCGAACTCATTGAGTGACTTAAGCTTAAGCTTGGCAAGTAGTTTGCTCGAGCAATTTTGTAATCATACAAAGTGCTGCTTATAGCTAATTCAGAAGCTTTTATTGTACTTTGAACAGAAAGTGCAGCTTTGTAGTCTTCGTTTATATTGTTTTTTAGAATAAATTTTGGAACTTTAATTTGTTCAGCTTTTAAAGTAAGGTCTTGGTAATTTTCAATTTCAAGAAGTTGTGCCAATTGAAGTTTTGATAAATTGAGTTGATTTTCTGCCTGAATCAGTCGCTGTTCTTCTAGTGCTTTTTGAGACTGAATGTTTAAGAGCTCACCTTTAGCTAAAGATCCGGCCACTACAAGTGTATTTATTCTCGTTTCCTGAGCCTTTATTAAGTCCAACTGTTTTGTTGATGTGTAGAATAATTCTTTGTTAAATAAAATTTGCAAATAACTTAAAGCGATACTACTAATTAACTCATTTTTAGACGATTCTAGATCGTATTTACTCTTAAGTAATTCGTTTGCAGCTTTTTTTATTTGGTTTGTATTTTTAAAGCCATTAAATAGAGTAATGTTTGAGGAGTATGAGAAGTTTACCGATGTTATTACTTCTTCAATAAATTGGTTGGTATTAGGGTTAACACTCCTACCGGTATTTCTATTTGCCGAAGTATTCGCATTTACAGAAGGATAACGTTGAAATTTCGATTGCGTATACGAATTTTCGTTAAGCTCAATTGTGAGCTTACTTTGTTTTAAAGAGATGTTATTTACTAATGCATGGTTTATACAATCTTCCAAACTCCACACTTGTTGGGCTTGCAGCGAAGCAAAAGACAAAAGAAAAGCTAGTATTTTTATAACTTTCATAAATGCTGAATTATTTAATTTGCTGTAAATGTACTAATATTCAAAGAGTTTTAAATGTTAACAGATGTTAAGACTCTTGTTCTTTTTGGATTTGTTTGCGATGTCTCCACCAAAAATAAAAACCAACACCTATTAAAATATACGGAAATACCATGATGTAAAGTATGCCTGCATTTAAACCTGCTCCTTGGGAATTTCCTCCAGCAACACTGGTTTCTGCCACCGCTTTGCACATAGAACAGCCCTGTGCGAACAGTTTACTCGTAAGCAACAGAGATAGAATTATAAGTAGTGTGTGTTTCATAAGAATGTATAATAAGGTGCTATCATTAAATAAACCACAACTCCAGTAAATGTTACATATATCCAGATGGGCATGCTCCACTTTGTTATTCTTTTATGCCCTGATATATCTCCTGTAATAGCCTTGTAGAATGAAAGCAATACCATAGGCAAAACTAGAGTTGCTAAAATAATGTGACTTATTAATATGAATAGGTATACCGGTCTAAGAGCGTTTTCTGTTGGAAAAGATGTTTCAATACCAAAAGAATGATAAGTTACATAAGAGAGTATGAATACAGAAGAAAGCGCAAAGGCTGTGAGGTTTAAGTTTTTGTGTAATTCGGTTTTCTTTTGTTTTATGGCTCTTAATGAAAGGAGTAGTAATACAAAACAAGTAGCGTTTATACTGGCATGTAATTTAGGTAAGTGCTTTACAAATGCAGGAATGTTTTGAGCTTGTGGTAAGTTGTATAAAAGGATAACTAAACCTAGCACAGCGGCCGATATACTGTATATTAATACACTTGCTTTTTTATTATTCATCGTTCAGGTCTTCTTTTAGTAAACTTTTAATGTCGTTTATTAGTTGCTGTACATCTTGATCGTTCGTTCCGTCGTATACCCCTCTGGCATTTCCTTGATTGTCATACCCAGATCTAACTCTACCTTTTTTGTCTACTAAAATAAAGTACTCGGAATGAAGAAATCCTCCAGGTGCTAATTCATCTTCGCCAGCATTCGCAAAATAACCGTTGAAGGCCGTATTGTAAATAGCTTCTTTTGTTCCGGTTAAAAAATGCCAATTTTTAGTGTCTGCATGCATTTTTGCTGCATATTCTTTTAAAATATCTTCTCGGTCGTATGCCGGATTAACGGTGTGTGAAACTAAAGAAAAGTTAGAATTACCTTTAAATGCCCGCTGTACTTTCACTAAATTGTTTGTCATTATAGGGCAAATAGACGGACAGCTTGTAAAGAAAAAATCGGCTACATAAATACTGCCTTCTAAATTTGAATTCCGAATGGTATCGCTGTCTTGATTTACCAGTGCAAAAGAAGGAACGGTATGGAAAAGGGTGTCGTTATTCCTGATTTCTTGAGGGCCTACAAAAGCGAGCCTTTCTATTTTTTTTGAATTACAAGACAGTAGTCCAGTAATACATAGCAGAACAGCGATAGCTCTAGTCATTTCTCTTCTTTAATTCTCTTTGATATTCAGCTAATAGTACTTTTAGATCGTCTCTAAGAAGTTTAATTTCAAATTTACTTAGGTTGTTGTAAGTAAACATCATTTGGTCAGAATTGTTAAAACCTACCCGTATTCTTCCTTCTCTATCGCAAATTATGGTTTCTCCAAAATTGCTGTCTTTTTTAGGATCAATTTTAGATTTTATACTACCAACTAAAACATTGTTATCTAATAAAGCGGCTAAAGAGTCTTTTTGAACGGGGATGTTAATCCATTGTTTTTCAGGTATTTCATTAGCTTTGTAGATAGATTGGTCAAAAGTATGTGTGGAATCCTCTACAATGAAATTCAAAAAATAGATGTCCTCATAATTTCCTAGATACGACCATACTTCAGTCTGAAGCATGTAGGCTATTAATTGTGAGGTAAGCGTATCTTCTGCATAAGAAAAAAACAACAGCTTTATTTTACTGTCAAGGTCTCTAAACGAAATTTGATCTGTTAATGGGAAATCACTTACGAAATGGTGTTTTGGTTCTCCTTGTCTGTCTTCCTCTACTAAGGGGATATACGCCTGAGACTGATTTGCAATTATTGGTAAGTAAACAAAGTTGTGCTTGCCAGAGGTAAGGTATAAGTACAAAAGAGAGGGTAGTACTAATATTGTAAATAGTACTACCCCCTTTGTGATTTTTGATGTTTTTTTCATTCCTAAATTAAGTCACTTGCTTCGGTTAGCAGTATAAATAATAAATAAGGTATTAAGATAAAGGTTGGCAGTGCCAATGTCCAAGCAAAGCCTTTAGTTTCGTGCTTTACGTGCATAAAGTAGGCTACTATATAGTACGCTTTAACTAGGGTTAGTATAATAAAGGTCCACTTAAGTATTTGGTAGCTTACTGGTTTGTATATCCCAAGGGCAACTTCAACAGTAGTTAATGCTAATAGTATCCAAAAAACCAACCAAATTTGTTTTGTTCCTCCGTGTGTATCGTGTGACATATCTAAAGCGTGTTATTTTTTTTAATATAATTTGTAAGTACAATCAGGGCTCAACTTTTATACCAAGTAGAAAAAGGTAAATACGAATACCCAAACTAAATCTACAAAGTGCCAGTATAAACCTACTTTCTCTACCATTTCGTAATGGCCTCTTTTTTCGTAGGTACCAAAAAGTACGTTAATAAAAACAATCGAGTTTAGCAATACACCTGTAAAAACGTGAAATCCGTGAAATCCAGTAATAAAGAAGAAGAAGTTTGCAAATTGAGGTAAACCGTATTCATTTACAACCATATTAGCTCCGTATACATGCTCTGCTCCATTACTTAATGCGGCAATTGTTATAGGATCTGTAATAAATTTTTCGGTACCTAATCTTAATACGTCAAAATTATAAGTTTGGCCCATTACTTCTGTTCCAGCAGCAATTACTTTAGCAATGCTACCATCGGCTAGTTGTAGAGCTCCTTCTGCAGTTCCATGAATAAAGTGCATCCATTCCCATGCTTGCGACCCGATAAAAATGACTCCACCTAAAACGGTAAAACCCATCCACCAGGCTACTTTTTTAGTATCCATGTTTTTTCCGTG
>CAWVTK010000032.1:0-16311 GCA_963933205.1 uncultured Flavobacteriales bacterium | reverse complement strand
TTCTATCTTCAGAAATACATAACCTACCGCAAAAGAAAAATATACTTTGGGAAGCAACGCTTTGCAGACCTAATAGAAACCATTAAGAAACACAAAGGCGAGCAATTTTTACTGCCTTCTTCCGATTTATTAAAACCTGTAATACCTCAGTTGCTAGACGACAATAAAATAGATTATACAAGAGCTGTACTTTACAAAACAGTTTGCAGCGACTTGTCTGATTTGGAAGATGTTTTTTACGACATCTTAGTATTCTTTAGTCCATCTGGAATAAAATCTCTATTCCAAAACTTTCCGGATTTTGTTCAAAAAGACACCCGAATTGCCGCCTTTGGGCAAACCACTGTTAAAGCAGTAGCCGAAGCCGGACTTAAGGTAAATATAGAAGCACCGTCTGTAAAAGCACCCTCAATGTCCATGGCGCTAGAGCAGTACATAAAAAACGCAAACAAAAAATAGCTTTAAGATTCTTTAACTTGAAAGGGCGATTTAAATCGCCCTTTTTTTAGTCCTTTTTTTTTACATTTACAAAGCAATGAATCAGACCTTTCAGAAAACGGAAATATTAAAAAGCAAAATAATATTTAGCGATTTAATCAGCAAAGGATCGTCTGCAAAAAAGCACCCTTTCGTTTTAGTATGGAAGGAGCTAGAAGTAAAACAAGCGTTTCCTATAAGAATTGCTTTTTCTGTTTCGAAAAAACGCTTTCCGCTCGCGGTTGATCGAAATGCAATGAAAAGAAAAATTAGAGAGATTTATAGATTAAATAAAAGCACTTGGTACGGAAGACTCAATTCCAATTTTGCTGTTTTACTGATTTATACCTCAAAAGAAAAACTTAAAAGTTCAGAAATGGACTCTAAATTAAAACAAGTATTTGAACGCTTTATTGAGCATGTTGAACCGACTAATTAAAACTGTTTTTATTCTTCTGATTGAAATTTATCGGAAAATAATCTCACCTTGGACACCTGCAACTTGCCGGTATACACCAACTTGTTCCTCATACGCTCTATTGGCATTAAAAAAACACAGACTACTTAAAGCTGGTCTATTGATACTAAAACGAATTGGAAGTTGCCACCCTTGGGGTGGTAATGGATACGATCCTGTACCTTAAAATTTAAACGATGAATAAATTACTTAAAAAAATTGCCTTTTGCTCTTTAATCGCACTGGCCTCCATTTCTTCATTTGCCTTTGTTTCTGGGTATTTTGAGGTTAGTAAAAATCTGGACATTTTTACAACGCTGTTTCGAGAAGTAAACATCTATTATGTAGACGAAACCAAGCCTGGAGAAATGATTGAAAAAGCAATCGACTCCATGCTAAAAGATTTAGATCCGTACACTACTTACATCCCCGAATCCGATATTGAAGACTTTAGATTTCAAACCACAGGGCAGTATGGTGGTATTGGAGCAATGATTCGTAAAAAAGGAGATTACGTAGTAATTGCAGAACCTTACAAAGGCTTTCCCGCAGACAACGCAGGGCTTAAAGCAGGAGATAAACTCCTAGAAATAGATGGTAAATCTGTAAAAGGTAAAACAACACAAGATGTAAGCTCTGTATTAAAAGGACAACCAGGAGTAGAAGTAGAACTCTTGATAGAACGCCCTGGAACAAAAAAACCACTTAAAAAAACATTTACACGAGAAGAGGTTAAAGTAAAATCTATACCATACATGGGAATGGTAGCCGATGGTATTGCATATTTAAGACTCCGAAGCTTTACCAGAAATTGCACCAACGAAGTGAAAGATGCAATCCTTAAACTCAAAGAAGAAAACGAAGTTACAGGATTGATCTTAGACCTCAGAGGAAATCCCGGTGGCTTACTAAACGAATCGGTAGACTTGTGCAACCTATTCATAGAAAAAGGACAAGAAGTGGTTTCTACCAAAGGGAAAATTAAAGAATGGGAAAAATCATACAAAACCCAAAACAAACCACTAGACACAGAAATTCCATTAGTTGTACTTATAAACCAAAGCTCTGCTTCTGCTTCTGAAATTGTTTCGGGAACCATGCAAGATCTTGATAGAGGAGTAATTATTGGTAAAAAAAGTTTTGGAAAAGGATTGGTACAACAAACCAGAAAGCTGAGCTACAACGCTCAATTAAAAGTTACCGTTGCAAAGTATTACACTCCTAGCGGAAGATGCATTCAAGCTTTAGACTATGGCAATAGAAACGACGATGGAAGTGTAGGAAAAGTAGCAGACTCGCTAAAAACTGCTTTTAAAACACTTAACGGTCGAACTGTTTACGATGGTGGCGGCGTAGATCCAGACATTAGTGTAGACCAAGATATGTACGCAGAAATTGTAGGGAGTATACTCTCTAAACAACTTATTTTCGATTTTGCTACAGAATTCGTTTTAGCAAACGACTCTATTGATAAACCTGGGACGTTTAAAATTACCGATAAAATTTACGAAGAGTTTGTTGCTTTTATATCTGACAAAGACTACGAATACGAAACAGCTACAGAAAAAGATTTAGCAAAGCTTATAGAACAAGCAGATGAAGACGACTACAGTGCCTTTACTACTGACTTGGAGGCTCTAAAGGATAAATTGATTTCATACAAAGAGGATGATATTCATAAATATCAAACACAAATTTCAGAATTAATACTAAGCGAATTAATGTCTCGTTACTACTACCAAGAAGGAAGAGTTAAAGCAGCTTTGGAAGACGATATTGTTCTTGACCAAGCTATAGAAGTTCTTAACAATTCTGAGAAATATGACAAGATTCTTTTAGGTAAACTGGATGGCGAATAAGCATACGATAACAGCACTTTTATATTTTTGTACTTGCCTAAGTATTTTGGTTGGCTTAGTCATGCAAGATTTTTACAAGATTCCACTTACGGGTGGAATTATTGTTTTGGGTTTAATTTGGGTTTTTTCTTTTGGGTATAAAGAAAAATATAGAACATTAATTACAAAACCACTAGCCTTAGCTTTTCTGGGCTTTTACTTACTTCATTTACTTAGCTCGTTCTACTCATCTAACAGCTCAGTTGCATTACACGACTTGCAATTAAAAATCTCTTTAGTTCTACTGCCAATATTTATGCTAAGCACAAGTTTATTTTCCAAAGATTGGAAAAGGCTTCTGCTTAAGGCTTTCTCTATATTAATGGTAGGAATGGCTGTGTACGATTTATTTACCTCATACACAGAATTCATCATTAGTAGTAATTACAGTTCCTTTTACTATAAAAACTTACCACATTTACTTGTTTCAAAACCCCATTATGTTGCCTGGTATTATTCTTTCGCCCTGTTTATTGCGCTTTACGAAATTATAATTCGAAACAAATACAAAATTCTATGGTCAATAGCGGCGAGCATCCTAATGCTTTCGTTAATCTTTCTTTCGAGCAGGGCTTATTTATTAGCATTTAGCATTGTTGCAATAATCAGCGGAACTATATGGATAAGAAAAAGAAGTGTTTCAAAAAGATCGATCTTAAAACTGCTACTTCCGCTTGGGTTTTTAATAAGTTTAGTCCTGATTATCCCAAATACAAGAGCTCGGATTGTAGATACCTATGCAGAAATTAACAAATTAGTAGACCACGATGACCATCGACAAACCAACCCTAGAGTTTATATATGGAAGTATGCAGGAAAACTCATTAAAGAAAAAATGCTTTTAGGGTACGGAATTGGTGATGCAAAACTAGAACTTAATAAAGCATTAGAAAAATGTGATGCGCTCTTTTGGAATGGTTCAGAAAATGTTCTATTGAATAAAAAGCAATTAAACTACCACAATCAGTTTTTACAAACCTGGGCAGAGGTTGGCATACTAGGACTTTTACTTTTACTCTACCTAATGATAAAACCGTTCTTTTTAAAGAACAAACACCCTTTGTTTTTAATTTTTGTGGGTCTTACTCTTTTTGGATTTCTTACAGAAAGCATGTTAGAGCGTCAGGCAGGAGTAGTTATGCTGGCATTTATGTATCCTCTGTTGTACAGTTTGGGCGAAGAAAAAATGGAGAACTAAGCCAAACTTCTTTGGACTTTACTCCTGTACAAAAACTCTTTTTACTCTTTGAGAAACATTGGTAAGCACCTCGTAAGCTATCGTATTTAAGCTTTCTGCAATCGAATGAATCTGTGCCTGATTGTTCCAAACAGTTACTTCATCTCCTTCCTGAGCATCTATATCAGTTATATCTACCATACACATATCCATACAAATGTGTCCAATTATTTTTGCAGCTACGCCATTGATATAAAACTGCCCAACCCCATTACTTAAGGCTCTGTTTAAGCCATCGGCATAACCAATTGGTACAATGGCAATCCGAATTTTATCGGAGCTGTAAAAAGAGCGGTTGTAGCCTACGCTCTCTCCAGGGAATACTTCCTTTATTTGAGATATAACGGATTTTAAGGAACTACAATTCCTTAAGTTCTGATCGCCTATGCCATACAAGCCAATACCCAAACGAACCATATCAAACTGAGATTTAGGGTAATTGAGAATTCCTGAAGAATTTAAAATATGCTTTAAAAAAGGTTCTTTTATGGAAGATGAAATACGAGTACAAACCGAATTAAACTCATCAATCTGTAGGTTTGTAAAACTAGCATCTTCGGTGCTCGCTAAATGGCTAAACACCGAAGCAAGCCTAATTTCTTTATGCTTTAAAATCCAACGGATTACCTCTTCAATTTCTTTGCTTTGAAAGCCCAAACGGCGCATCCCAGTATCCACTTTTAAATGGATGGGGTACTTAAACTGCATCGTTTTACTTAACTCTTGCTGAAGTACTTTTAATTGTCTGAAACTATAAATTTCTGGCTCTAAGCAGTTTTCTATGAGTTGCTTAAACTGAGAGACATCTGGATTTAGAACCATTATTGGAGTGTCAATTCCCTTTTTTCGGAGTGCAATTCCTTCATCTACATAAGCAACGGCTAAGTAATCTGCCTTGTGGTATTCTAAATGATGTGCTATTTCGTAAGAACCGTTGCCGTAAGAAAAAGCCTTTACCATAACCATCACTTTAGTTTCAGAACGAAGCTTGCTTTTATAGTAATGAAAATTATCAGAAATGGCATTCAAGTCAACCTCTAGAACTGTTTCATGAATTTTTTGCTCCAATAGTTTTGCTATTTTTTCGAACTGAAATCGTCTTGTCCCTTTTAACAATAAAGCAGCATTCTGAAAATTAAACAAACTTAAATTTGAGATAAACTCCTCTGTAGTTTTAAAACAAGTACTGTTTGGAAAAAGGACTTCGAATTCTTTAAAGTTTTCTCCTATTCCAATAAGCTCTTCTACCTTAAAGCTGTCAAGCAAATTCATGAGCTTGGGAAAGAGCTCTGCTTTTGAAATGCCCGTTTCATCTAAGTCCGACAAAATGGCGATCTTTTTGGCGTTCCCACTTTGTTGATGTAAAAAATCGAGTGCAATTTTTAAAGAATCTAAATCCGAGCTGTAAGCATCGTTTATCAACAAACTATTTCCCTTTGCCTCTTTCAACTCTAGCCGCATGGCTAAAGGCATTAATTTATTTAAGCCGCTTTGTATGTTTTTATTATTTATGTTTAAAACGAGTAAAGTAACAAGTACATGCAAACAGTTTTCTAGAGAAGTTTCGTCTTTAAAAGGAATAGAGAAATTTTGTTCTTCGCCTAAATTAACCAAACTAACAAACGAATTATCCTTAGCTACTTTAACCTCCTTAACAAATACAAAGGCATTAGAATCTTTTCTCGACCAAGAAAATACTTCTCCAGTATATTTACTTAAAACAGCGGAGTGAATTTCTGAATGGTCTTTGCAATAAATTAGTTTTTCCGTTTCAGAAAAAAGAACAAGCTTTTCGTTTATCTTTTCACTAATAGAGCTAAAATTTTCTGAATGAGCTTGCCCAATATTTGTGAAAATTCCGATGCTAGGCAGTACAATGTTTTGCAGCTTTCGCATTTCATTTGTTTGCGAAATGCCCGCTTCAAAAACACCAATCTCAGAGCGCTCTTCTAAGGCCAAAATAGAAAGTGGAACCCCTAATTGAGAGTTGTAACTCTTTGGGCTTTTACACACCATCGCATGGTCTTGTAAGCAGGAGCTTAACCACTCTTTAACGATGGTTTTTCCATTACTTCCAGTAATGCCAATAATAGGAATGTTAAATTTAAGTCGATGCTGCCGAGCTATTTGTTGTAAAGCACTCAGGCTGTTTTTTACTTTGATAAAATTAGCTTCAGGAAATTTTGATAGGTCAAAATTGGGCTCGCTAATCAAAAAGTTTCTAAGTCCCTTTGAATAAAGTTCCGCAATAAAAGAATGACCATTGTGATTTCGTCCTTTAATTGCAATAAAGAGATGCTTGGTAGAGCTTGTAGCTTTTCTACTGTCAACAAGGAGTTCTTGAACATACTCCTGGCCAGAAACCCCAACAAAATCAGCTCCACAAAAGCCTGCTAATTGATTTAAGGTATAAGAAAAACGAATCATTACTAGGTGGTTTTTAATAGAAAGCAGGAGCGGCACAAGGCCTGATACTCATCTTGTTCTCCTAAATGTACAAGTTTGTCTGAGCTAACTTTTCGATTTGAATGAATTGCCAAATCGCCACAGTCTACACAAATGGCGTGTACTTTAGTAACATATTCTGCCATTGCCATTAGGTTTGGTATTGGTCCAAATGGATTCCCGAGGTAATCCATGTCCAAGCCGGCTACAATTACCCGAATACCTCTGCTGGCAAGTGCTGCACAAACCGCAGGCAGCTCTTCGTCAAAAAATTGTGCTTCGTCAATTCCGATAACGTCAACGTCGTTGGCTAATAATAAAATATTAGCCGAACTCGGTACTGGGGTAGAATTTACTTCATTAGCATCATGCGACACAACTTTTTGCTCATCGTAACGAACATCGATAGATGGTTTAAAAATCTCAATTTTTTGCTGTGCAAATTGAGCTCTTTTAAGTCTTCGTATCAATTCTTCCGTTTTGCCCGAAAACATAGAGCCACAGATAACTTCTATCCAACCTTTACTTCTTTTATTACTGTCTGGAGTTTCTAAAAACATTCAATATTGTTTGTTAAACAAATCTAATAAAATAGGTGCGTACAACGCTATTTTTACTTAATTTGTTTGAGTAAAAAATTAACATGTCGAAACTATTTTTGGTGCCTACACCCATAGGAAATTTGGAAGATATTACACTTCGTGCAATACGTATTCTTAAAGAATCGGATTTAATTCTGGCGGAAGATACGCGCACATCGGGTAAGTTACTAAAGCATTTGGGGGTTGGCACTCATATGCAGTCTTTTCATATGCACAACGAGCACAAAATGCTCGATAGAATTATCGAAAAACTGAAACTAGGTAGCCAGGTAGCCCTGATTTCTGATGCGGGAACACCAGGCATATCCGACCCTGGATTTCTTCTAGTTAGAGCATGTGTAGAAAACGGAATTCCTACAGAATGTTTGCCCGGAGCTACGGCTTTAATTCCAGCTTTAGTTCAGTCTGGATTTCCAACAGATCGCTTTATTTTTGAGGGGTTTTTACCTCCAAAAAAAGGAAGGCAAACCCGTTTAAAACAATGGGCAGAAGAAACAAAAACAATTGTTTTTTACGAATCTCCTCATAAAATTGGTAAAACTTTACTGCAACTACAAGAGTTTGTTGGTGGCCATAGAAGGCTCTCTGTAAGCAGAGAAATTTCCAAAAAGTTTGAGGAAACCATTAGAGGAACCGTAGATGAGTTAATCGCTCATTTTGAAGAAAAAGCTCCTAAAGGAGAATTTGTAATTATTTTAGAAGGACACAAATAAATTGAGCCCAGCAGAAATCCACATCAAAGCAAATGCATTGTTTGCAAAAAAAGAAAAATCTCCTTTCCTAATAGCTGGACCTTGTTCGGCAGAAAGCAGGAGTCAGGTTTTAGAAACAGGAAGAGCAATTGCCAAAAAAGGCGACGCATCTATTTTTAGGGCGGGCGTTTGGAAACCACGCACCCGACCTGGTTCTTTCGAAGGAATAGGCGAACCGGCATTAAATTGGCTGCAAGAATTAAAAGCTGAAACAGGAATACCTATAGCAACAGAAGTAGCCAACGCTTATCATGTTGAGGCTTGTCTTAAAAACAATATTGATTATTTATGGGTGGGAGCACGCACAACTGTAAACCCATTTTATGTACAAGAAATAGCAGAAGCCTTACAGGGCGTGGATATTCCTGTACTGGTAAAAAACCCCTTGCATCCAGACATTGGATTATGGATGGGCGCTTTAGAGCGGTTTAACAAATGTGGCATCACTCAACTAATGGCAATTCATCGAGGGTTTTACGCTTCCAAACCAAGCCCCTATAGAAATGTTCCTATGTGGGAATTAGCCATAAAGCTAAAAGAACTAAATCCAGCATTACCTATTATTTGCGATCCCAGTCACATAGGTGGAGATGCAGACCTGATATCCGACGTCAGCCAAATTGCATTAGACTTAGGAATGGATGGTTTAATGATAGAGACGCATTTCGATCCAAAAAATGCTTTAAGTGATGCCAAACAACAAATTACGCCAGACAGGCTTCATGTTTTAATAAACTCCTTAATAATTCGCTCTGCCACTCACGAGAGTGAAGCATTTAATGCGCAGCTAAATAAGATGCGTTCAATTATCGACACCTTTGATGAAGAACTCCTTAGAGTGCTCCAAAAACGAATGAGAATGGTAAGCGAACTAGGCCTGGCAAAAAAAGAACACAACATAATGACGTTTCAAGTACAACGTTTTTTCGAGATTTTAAAAACACGTAAAGAAATAGGTTCAGAACTGGGTTTGTCTAAAGAAATGGTACACGAAATATTTGAACTCATACACAAACATTCTATAAATATTCAAAATAAGATATAGCCTTTTGCTCTGATGAAAATAGCTAGCCGGTAACTCATTAAATTATGACTCAAAAAATTTGGAAACTTAGAGAAAAGCCAGATGAGCAAAAAGTATTTAAGCTCCGTAAGGAATTAGGCGTCTCAAAAGCAATTTGCTCTTTACTTGTTAGTAGAAAAATAGATGACTTTGAAAAAGCGAAAACCTTTTTCCGTCCGCAGCTTTCTATGTTGCACGACCCCTTCTTGATGCAAGACATGGAAAAAGCTGCAAAAAGACTTATTGCTGGAGTAAACTCAAAAGAACCCATTCGGGTTTATGGAGATTACGATGTAGATGGAACCACCTCGGTAAGTTTAATGTACAGCTTCCTAAAAAGTCAAAACGCAGTATGCGATTATTACATACCCGATCGATACCATGAAGGTTATGGTATTTCTTATAAAGGTATTGATGATGCACTTGAGAAAGGGATATCCTTAATGATTACATTAGACTGCGGAGTAAAAGCAGTTGACAAGATAAAATACGCCCAATCTAAGGGACTAGATCTTATTATTTGTGACCATCACCGCCCTGGAGAAATTCTACCAAATGCCTATGCTGTTTTAGATCCTAAGCGAGAAGATTGTGCCTATCCTTTTAAAGAATTATGTGGCTGCGGCGTAGGCTTTAAACTAATGCAAGCCTACTTAAAATTACAAGGCTTAGATTCCGCCATTGCTTATACCTATTTAGATTATGTTGCAGTAGCAATTGGAGCCGATATAGTTCCAATAGTTGGCGAAAATAGAGTTTTGGCCTACTACGGTCTTAAACTCTTAAACGAAAATCCTAGAATGGGAATGTTAGCCCTTATGCAAGAACACAAACGCAAAGGATCGATGACCATTACAGATGTTGTTTTTACCATAGCCCCAAGAATTAATGCTGCGGGACGAATGAAACATGCACACAATGCAGTGCGCTTGCTTATTGAACAGGACCAGGCAGATGCACTAAAAACTGCCCAAGAAATTGAAACTTACAATACCGATAGAAGAGCGCAAGATCAACGAATTGCTGAAGAAGCCTTAGTGCAAATTAAAACAAACAAAGAAGAAAAAAGAGCCTCCACAGTTGTATACCATTCTACGTGGCATAAAGGAGTTATAGGTATTGTAGCCTCGCGACTTATCGAAACCTATTACAGACCTACAGTAGTGTTTACTAAAAGCAATGGGGTTTTAGCAGCCTCCGTTCGATCTGTTAAAGGTTTTGATGTGTACGAAGCTCTAGAGGCTTGCAAAGAACATATTGAGCAGTTTGGTGGACATATGTATGCTGCTGGACTTACACTAAAAGAGGAAAATTATCAGAACTTTAAAGAGGCTTTTGAGAGGGTAGTTTCTGAACGGATTACAGAGGAGCAAAAAACAGAAGTTTTAGACCTTGACGCTGAACTCGACTTCGCAGATATAACAGAAGGATTTCTTAAAATACTGAAGCAGTTTGAACCATTTGGACCAGAAAATATGGCTCCATTATTTTACACTAAAAATGCTATGGATAGAGGTTATAGTAGAGCAGTGGGGACTGATAGTGAACATTTGAAACTACATATGTGTTCCGAAAAAGAGCGACTTTCGGAAATGAATGGAATTGCATTTAAAATGGGAAAACACTCTGCATATATAGCCAAGGGCTTACCCTTTGATGTTTGCTATGCTATTCAAGAAAATGTTTGGAAAGGCAAAACAAGTATACAATTAGGCGTAAAAGACCTAAAAATAAATTAATGCGTTTTGTATAAAGTAAACTACCTTATTAATGAGGGCAGTTGTACAGCAGAAAAAAGTAGTGGAGTAATATGAAAGAGAAGGTGTTTTTTGCGCATGCAAATGGTTTTCCGGCTGAAGTTTATAAGGACTTATTTGTTCAGCTTAAAAACTACCAAGTAGATTACATTCCATTATTAGCTCACGGAAAGTATACACTAAAAAACTCTTGGAGCGATATAGTACCAGAAATAATAGCCTATTTAGAAGAACATTACCAGGAACCTGTTTGGGCAATAGGGCATTCTTTTGGTGCAGTATGCTTAGCTTTAGCCGCTCAACAAAGGCCGGACTTGTTTAAGGGACTTATTCTTATGGATCCTCCAGTTCTTTCAAAAAGAATTAGAATAGTTTTAGGTATTATGCAATGGCTTAAGCTATCAAGGTACTTTATGCCTCTAGCTAAAAAATCGAGTAAGCGCTCAGATTACTTTCCTTCTAAAGCATTAATATCTTCAAAATTTCGCGCTAAAAAATTATTTAAAAACTTTACAGAAAAATCATTTCATAATTACATAGAACATGGATTTTATGAAGCTGATGGCGGGATGAAATTGCGTTTTAAAAAAAACATAGAAACTAAAATTTTCGAGCTTACTCCTCCCTTTTATAAAAAAATTAAACTCAAAATTCCGAGTTATTATCTTTACGCAACCACTGGAGAAATTGCGAATACAAGAGCTATTAATAAAGTAAAGCCCTTGTTTCCGAACACACAATTTAGAGCCTTCGAGGGAGGGCATTTGTTTCCGCTGGAACAAACCAAAAAATGCGCAAACGAAATAATTAACATCCTCCATTCGCTTTAAAACAATACCTATGAAATTACTTGCCGCAATCCTTTCTATAGCATTAAGTATAAATACAAACGCTCAATCGTACACCTCATACTTTACTGGAGATACAACAGATGTAAGTACAAACCCAAGGTATGGACTTTGTTTAATGGGAGGTTCTACGGAGGATGACCGCGCTATGATTTGGTTTTTAGAAAAAGCAAATAACGGAGATGTTTTGGTTCTTAGGGCCAGTGGATCTGATGGGTACAACGATTATTTTTTTGAAGACTTAGGCGTAGAAATAAACTCTGTAGAAACAATTGTATTTAATACTCAAAACGCTGCTACAAACCCATATGTTCTGCAACAAATAGCCAATGCAGAAGCAATTTGGATTGCTGGAGGAGATCAATACGATTATATAAACTATTGGAAAAATACAGAGGTACAAGTTTTACTAAACGAGCACATGAATATAAAAAAGGGTGTACTTGGAGGTACAAGTGCAGGAATGGCAATATTAGGTGGTTCCTACTTTTCTGCAGAAAATGGAACGGTTTATAGCTCCGAAGCATTGCAAAACCCATACAATAGTTTTATGACGATTGGGTACAACGATTTTTTAAACGCCCCCTTATTAGACAAAACAATTACGGACACTCATTTTAGCGAACGAGACAGAGAGGGTAGGCTACTAACCTTTATAGCTAGAATGAATAATGAGCTTGGGCAAAGTTCGTTCGGAATTGCTTGTGATGAATACACGGCTGTATGTATAGACTCAGCTGGAATTGGTGCCGTTTACGGAGAGTGGCCAGAATACGATGATTATGCTTTTTTTATCCAAACAAATTGTGAGAGTGGAAATGTACCAGAATCGTTAGAAGAAGGAATTCCATTTACATGGGATTTTAACACAAAAGCCACTAAAGTTTACAGGATTGGAGGAACAACTACTGGAGAGCACTTTCTTGATTTAAACGATTGGGAAACGGTTAATGGAGGAGAGTGGCTAAATTGGTCTGTTACAGATGGTGCGTTTTATAGTGAAAACGGGCTTGCACCAAATTGTGGTATTATTGGGATAGAAAGCATCGATTTAAAAAAAAGAAACGAGCTTTTAAAAACAACAGATATACTTGGGAGACCTGTTGCGAAGAGTTATGTCGGCCTTTGTTTTGATGTTTTCGAGGATGGCTCTGCAAAAAAGCGCCTTCAATTAGGCGATTAAATTCAAAAGGGGCGTATTGATTGCTTCAATTTTGCAAAAGGATGATATTCGCCAACTAAGCCCGTAGGATGTTGGTTACGGATAGTGTGCACGATTGCAATTGAAGTTCTGGCATCTTCAATGCCAAAGACATTACTAGAAATTATCTATTTATAAGATTCGGGAAATGGGTTTGTGAGGCCAGTAGTAAATTCCAACGCTTTGAGTTTACTAAAACAAATTACTCCTTGTTATTTAATATTCGTTCAACAACAGAAGGATCTAACAGAGTACTGGTGTCTCCGAAATTTGATTTTTCGCCACTGGCAATTTTACGTAAAATACGACGCATAATTTTTCCGGAACGTGTTTTGGGTAAGCCGGCAACTATTTGAATTTTTTCCAAACGTGCTATTGCTCCAATATGGTCGCAAATTTCGGCTTGAATTTCATCGATAATCTGCTCGAAAATAATTCCAGATTCTGCAATTACGAAAGCGTAAATTCCTTGTCCCTTTATTGGATGTGGAAAACCGACAACAGCAGATTCAATTACGGAAGGATGTGAGTTTATAGCATCTTCTACCTCTGCGGTTCCTATTCTATGTCCTGAAATATTAATAACGTCGTCTACACGACCGGTTATTCTATAAAAGCCATCAACATCGCGTTTACAACCATCGCCTGTAAAGTATTTACCAGGATAAGTACTAAAGTAAACCTCTTTACACCTGCTATGGTCTCCGTAAGTTGTTCTAATAATAGAAGGCCAGGGGTACTTTATACATAGGTTTCCTTCCACGTTGTTGCCCGCTAATTCATTACCGGAAGCATCTACTAAACAAGGTTGAATTCCTGGTAATGGTAAGGTTGCATAGGTTGGCTTTAATTGTGTAATTCCTGCCAAAGGAGCAATCATCATTCCTCCAGTTTCTGTTTGCCACCAGGTGTCTACTATTGGACATTTTTCTTTACCAATGTGTTTATGGTACCATTGCCAAGCTTCCTCATTTATAGGCTCTCCAACAGTTCCAAGCACTTTTAAAGAGCTTAAAGAATAGGGCTTTACAAAGTCTAAGCCTTTAGCTTCTAGAGCTCTTATAGCTGTGGGTGCAGTATAAAAGGTAGTTACTTGATGTTTGTCTATTATTTCCCAGAACCTGCCTGCATTAGGAAAAGTAGGCACTCCCTCAAACATTAAAGTAGTAGCTCCTGCTAGCAAAGGTCCATATATTACGTAGGAGTGTCCGGTTATCCAACCAATGTCTGCCGTACACCAAAAAAGGTCCTTTGCCTGGTATTGAAACACATTTCTAAATGAATATTCGGCGTAAACCATGTATCCTGCAGTAGTATGTACTACACCTTTTGGTTTTCCGGTTGATCCTGAAGTATATAGGATGAAGAGTTCGTCTTCTGAGTCCATTGCTTCTGCTTGGCAAACAGAAGAAACATTTTTAATGAGCTCGTGCCACCACAAATCTCTGCCCCTCTGCATTGGTGGTTTACTAAAAGTTCGTTCCACCACTATACTATGTAGTATGGTCGGACAACTGTCTAAAGCTGTGTCTACAATCGCTTTTAAATTCAATACTTTGCTTCCTCTAAATGAGCCATCTGCAGTAATTAATAAATTACAGGAGGCATCGTTTATTCTATCGGCCAAAGATTTTGCAGAAAAGCCGGCAAAGACTACTGAATGAATTGCTCCTATACGAGCGCAAGCGAGCACAGCAACACTTAATTCTGGAACCATTGGCATGTATAAACACACGCGATCTCCCTTTTTAATGCCTAAGGATTTTAATGCATTAGAAAATTGGGCTACGCGACTATGTAATTCTCGATAGGAAATATGTTGGGCTTCCTCTTCAGGATTGTTCGGTTCCCATAGAATGGCTGTTTTAGCTCCATGGTCTTCTAAATGTCGGTCTAAACAGTTTTCGGTTATGTTTAATTTCCCGCCTTCAAACCACTTAATGGATGGGGTTTCAAAATTCCATTCTAAGACAGTGTCCCACTTCTTTTTCCATAGAAAAGTGGCCGCTTTTTCTTCCCAAAACAATTCCGGATTAACAACACTTTTTTTATACTCAGATTGGTATTCTTCGAAACTATTTATTTTTTTCATGCGCTTTTAAAAAATTGTTGAGAAACAGAAGTACTGTGCAAAAAAGAGTCTTCTTAGGTCAAATATAAGAATGTTAAGCAAAAAAAAAACGACCGTATGGTCGTTATTAAGAAAATGGTAAAAAAGATTAGTTGTTGTCTAATCTCTCATAAATCGAATTTTTAGACACGTACTCCGGAACTAGCTCCTTTAATAAGGAAACCACTTTAAAGCTATCAATCTCTTTATTAACATTGCAAATTTCATCTATTTTAAGTGTCACTTCTTTTGCATTCAGAGCCGGTGTTTTAGCAATCATTATTTTTTCGTGATAGGTTGGTTGTGTGTTTTCATTATTGGCCAACAACTCTTCGTACAATTTTTCTCCAGGACGAAGTCCCGAAATTTTTATATCTATATCCTCGGGAAATTTGAAACCAGACAATTGAATCATCTTTAATGCTACGTCGTATATCTTAACAGATGCACCCATGTCGAATACGTAAATCTCTCCACCTTTACCCATAACTCCGGCTTCTAAAACCAGCTGGCAGGCTTCGGGAATGGTCATAAAGTAGCGTGTAATATCCTTGTGAGTAACGGTTAAAGGACCACCAGCCTCAATTTGCTTTTTAAACAATGGAATTACAGATCCGTTTGAACCTAACACATTACCAAAACGAGTTGTAATAAATTTTGTTTTTCCTTTGTTAGACAAACAAGAGGTATACATCTCTGCAATACGTTTGGTAGTACCCATTACATTGGTAGGGTTTACCGCCTTATCGGTGGATACCATTACAAAACGCTCTACTCCATTAGCTACAGCAAGATCAGCTAACAGCTTTGTTCCTGAAACATTAACCCGTATAGCTTCGTAAGGGTTTCCTTCCATCAAAGGCACGTGTTTGTATGCGGCCGCATGAAAAATTATTTCGGGTTTGTATTTTTCAAACAATTGCTGCATTCTATATTCATCGCGAACATCTGCTACTTCTGAGGTAAAGTTGAGCGACTCTTTTTGTACGAATTCTTGTTGTAAGTCGTATAAAGGAGATTCGGCCTGGTCAATTAAAATAAGGTGTTTTAGATTGCATCTATATAGCTGACGTGCTATTTCAGAACCTATAGATCCGGCAGCGCCCGTAACAAATATTACTTTAATACTTAGATCGCTTTTTACAATTGGATTGTCTATTTCTATGGGTGCTCTATCTAATAGGTCTTCAATTTTTACTTGCTTAATTTGACCTAGGTTAAATTCTCCGTCAATCCACTTATCAACCGCAGGAACAATCTTGACTTTTACATTGTAAGCAATTAAGTCGTCTGTTATTTCCATTAAGCGGCCCGGTTTAATGTTCTGTATAGAAACAATAACTTCTTTTACTCTATTTCTAAGAACAAATTCACGAGTTAATATATCGGAGGAATAGATCATTACTCCGTCTATCTTTTTTCCGATATATTAACTCGTGAATTTGTTCTTAGAAATAGAGTAAA
>CAWVTK010000031.1:0-16345 GCA_963933205.1 uncultured Flavobacteriales bacterium | reverse complement strand
AATTTAAAAGTACTGGAGTAAGAGAGTCAATGATTACCTCATCTCCAGGATCTCCACTCATCACGTTCATGGCAATATTCCATCCACATATGAATCCATTATCAGAACTTAAATTATCAGTAACTTCCAGTGTCCAAACTCCATTTGCTCCTGAGCCTGAAAAAGTAGAGAAATCTCCTACTGGAGCATAATCTCCAATTGGCATTGAAACGCTACCTGCAGTCAAACTTTGATCCATTGTTCCAAATGTTGGAGTGCTTGACCAACAGTATGTCCAACATTCTCCCTCGGTTAAGTCAGAATCAACATCAATCGGAACACCTAAATACTGACTACCAGCTGGCCCTCCATATTCATGTAAAATGACAGTTGTTCCATTTGGGGCAGTTAATGTCATATCTAAATCGCCTAAATAAGAATGCTCAATGGATATACAAACAGACAAAAAATCATCATTATCGAGTACGTCAGTTGGGTTAAAAGATTCTATAACAACTTCTGTGCTGTAAGATACTCCAGAACCATCGGGTAAAAAAATAGGTTCTCCGTCAACATCTCCGAAATTTTCAGGTATTTCCGATACGTACCAGGTAATCGGAGTAAAGATAGTAGAAATGAAACTATCGGTTCCTGCGTAAAGCCCACTGTAAGCTTCCAGTTGAGTGTCTGGGCAAACCTCGGTTTGGTCTGGTGGAGTTATGGAGGTAAGAACTTCTGGATGGTCATTAATAGCCGTATAATTAAATGCTTGCATACAACCGTTTACATCGGTTACCACTAGGGTAATCTCAGTCTCACTCTCTTCGTCGTATATTTGAGATACTTCTTGACCAGACTGACTTACTGCCCCGTCGTTAAAGGTCCATTCGAAAGTTGTAGTAACATCAGATTGCTCGTAAAATTGATTGTTTTCAAAATAATTGGTCTCAACCTCTAATTCTAACTCGTAACAAACATTTATTTCGTTATCGTTATTAATAGCATCGCTAGAAGTAATTTCTAGCTCATATTCTTGACAGGGGTACTGACAGTTAATTTCTGCTGCCCAGCCTTCATTTTCAATATTCCAAGGCGATGTAAAGCTGATGGTTAAACAACCGGTTAAATTGGCATCGGTAGCCACTATAATTCCTGGGTCTGGATCGTTTGGACTGTCAAAAGAGTACAAAACATCTGCGGCAGTAGAAGAACCGTCATAAATAGTGAACGTACAAGAGCTAAAAAAGGATCCACCAAGATCAAATTCGTAAAAACTAATGCTTGAGCTCAGATCTGGATCGGTGCTACAAATCGTCATTGTAAAGTTCTCTCCTCCGTTAAAATCTCCATTCTCTCCTCCAGAATCGTAAAAGTTACCCGTGCAAACCTCATGGTTTATAGGACTCATAAAAATACTTGGCCCTTGCACCTCAATTGGCTCCAAAATTTCGCAACCTAAAGAGTCGGTAAGTGTAAGAATATATAAGCCAGGCGCCACTCCTGTTAAGTTTTGATTGTTTGTATTGTTAGACCATTGATATGTATAAGGTGGAGTTCCTCCGAAAGGACTAAGGTTTACACCACCGTCAGTTGCAACATCGCTAGAAGCGTTTAAGGCTTCGTAATCTGCTCTAAAGCAAAAGCAATCGTCCTCAAAATCAGGAATCGTGAAGGATTCTGAATTACCAGACCCCGTGGGTGCGAAACCATCGTTATTAATAAGAGTGGTAAATCCGCCACAAGCAGCCACCGTATACCAAGAACCAATTCCCCATCCGTCGTTGTTGGAATCGTAAGCATTAAAAGTATAAGTTTCTCCTTGCTGTAAACAAACCTCGGTAGAGGTGTGTTCAAAGTTTGCGGATAATAGAAAAGTATTTGAAGCTAAAACATTGTTTTCTGCATCTTGAAGATCCCAGTTAACTTGACCGGCTGGAAAAACTTGCGTAAAGTAAAGGGATACAACTACACCTAGTTCGCCATCGGCACAGGTGGTTTCATTTTGAGCAAAGCTTGTAAGTGTACTAAAAACTACACAGCTTAAAAGAGTAAGTATTTTTCTCATTTCCTGTTAGTTAATTTCGTTAAACAATGTATAAATCTCTTTCTTACTTTTTAGATAAACCAAAACATTAGTATCTCCAATTCGGTAAGCATTACTTTGATTTTCTTTAAAAACAACATCGAACAAGAGAATATTAAAGTTACTCTGGTCTATAACCAATGGTAAATCGTAGCCGTCTGGAGCACTAATGAGTTCTAAAATATCAGGAAACTGATGTAATTTCTCAGCAGGAATTTCTTGGTGCTGATAAAAAGAGTAGGAATTAGCTACATAAAAATTAAGGTAATTGAGTTGTGAAGGGTTTGTTGTTTGTAAATTATTTAAAAACTCGGCTTCGTATCGAAACAACAAACGACTGTCGTATGTAGCATCTTGTTGAGCTGATAGCTGAATTGCGAACAAGGTGCAAAATAAATAAATTAGTTTTTTCATAATCAAAGTAACAGTGTCCTTGTTTGTAGTAAAATTAAAATACATTTCTGTTTGGACGAACCACAAATATAACTTTTTTTAGCAGCTGCAGCAATTTAGTATTTGCTTCAAATAGTTTAGTTTTGCAATAATGAAACAACAAAACATACGCAACTTCTGCATCATCGCACACATCGACCATGGTAAAAGTACTTTGGCAGATCGCTTATTAGAACGCACTCAAACGGTAACCGAACGAGAGTCTAAGAACCAACTACTGGACAGTATGGACTTGGAGCGTGAACGTGGCATCACCATCAAGAGTCATGCCATCCAAATGGAATTTGTACACAATGAAATAAGCTACAGACTTAATTTAATTGATACTCCAGGGCATGTAGATTTTTCATACGAGGTTTCGCGTTCTATAGCTGCCTGCGAAGGCGCTCTATTAATTGTAGATGCGGCTCAAGGGATTCAGGCACAAACAATCTCAAACTTATACTTAGCCTTAGAGAATAACTTAGAAATTATTCCGGTACTAAATAAGATTGATTTACCCAGCGCAAACCCAGAAGAGGTAAAAGATCAGATTATGGATTTGATTGGCTGCAGCGATGCAGACATCATCCCAGCCTCTGCAAAAACAGGTGTAGGAATACAAGAAATTTTAGAAGCTATTGTAGCTAGAGTACCTCACCCTGAAGGAGATGAGGAAGCTCCATTACAGGCCTTAATTTTCGATTCAGTTTTTAATTCCTTTAGAGGAATAGAGGCTTATTTTAAAATTGTAAGCGGCACTCTTCGCAAAGGAGATAAAGTAAAATTCTTTGCGACAGAAAAAGAATATTTTGCAGATGAGATTGGTGCATTAAAACTGGACCAAGAGCCGCGAAAAGAAATAAAAGCAGGTGATGTAGGATACATCATATCTGGAATAAAAGTAGCCAACGAGGTTAAGGTAGGAGATACCATAACCCATACGGTTAGACCTTGTGAAAAACCCATTGATGGATTTGAAGATGTAAAACCAATGGTTTTTGCGGGTATTTACCCGGTGGACACAGAAGAATACGAAGAGCTTCGAAATTCGATGGAGAAATTGCAATTAAATGATGCCTCGTTAACATTTGAGCCAGAATCCTCGGCAGCTTTAGGTTTTGGTTTCCGTTGTGGTTTCTTAGGAATGCTGCACATGGAAATTATTCAAGAGCGCTTAGAACGCGAGTTTGATATGACCGTAATTACTACCGTCCCTAACGTATCTTACTTCTCCTACAATAGAAAGGGAGTTAAGCTTTTGGTTAACAACCCGTCCGATCTTCCAGACCCCTCTACTATTGAGAAGGTAGAAGAACCCTATATTACTGCTCAAATTATTACAAAATCAGAATACATTGGGGCCATCATCACTTTATGTATTGAAAAACGCGGAGTGCTAAACAATCAAGTATACCTCTCTACAGACAGAGTGGAGCTTAGTTTTGAATTGCCCTTAGCAGAAATTGTATTTGATTTTTACGATAGATTAAAAACCATATCTCGAGGATATGCCTCGTTTGATTACCAACCAATAGGATACCAACAGTCGAATTTAGTAAAACTAGACATTCTTTTAAACGGCGATCAGGTGGATGCACTTTCGGCATTAATACACCGCGATAATGCACACAATATTGGCAAAAAGATTTGTGTAAAACTACGAGAATTAATTCCGCGTCAGCAATTTGATATAGCGATACAAGCAGCTATTGGCGCCAAAATAATATCGCGCGAAACGGTAAAAGCACTTCGTAAAGATGTAACAGCTAAATGTTATGGTGGTGATATTTCGCGTAAGCGAAAGCTTTTGGAAAAACAAAAGAAAGGTAAAAAACGTATGCGTCAAGTTGGGAATGTAGAAATTCCTCAATCGGCATTTATGGCGGTACTTAAACTCGATTAAAAATTGCACTATGCAAGATAAAATAGAAGATCTTAATGCTAAAATAGCCAAAGCTAAAGAAGGCGGAGGTATTAAAAGAATTGAAGCACAACACAAAAAAGGAAAACTAACAGCTCGCGAGCGTATTCATTTTCTTTTAGACGAGGGCTCATTCGAAGAGATTGGGCAGCTTGTTACGCACAGATCGAGTAATTTTGGGCTTGAAAAACAAAAATTTCTAGGAGACGGAGTAGTCACCGGTTACGGAAGCATTAACGGTCGATTGGCTTATGTTTTTGCTCAAGATTTTACGGTAATGGGCGGCTCTCTTGCCGAAGCTCATGCTCAAAAAATATGCAGAGTAATGGACTTGGCTCTAAAAAATGGCGCACCTATTATTGGTTTAAACGACTCTGGAGGAGCACGTATTCAAGAAGGGGTCGTTTCCTTAGGGGGTTATGCTGATATTTTCTACAAAAACACACAAGCTTCAGGAGTCATTCCGCAGCTTTCTGCAATAATGGGGCCTTGTGCAGGTGGAGCAGTTTACTCTCCAGCACTAACCGATTTTATTATGATGGTGGAAGACACCTCGTATATGTTTGTAACTGGCCCTAACGTGGTAAAAACAGTAACACACGAAGAAGTAACTTCTGAGGAATTAGGCGGTGCATCTACGCATTCATCTAAGTCGGGAGTGGCACATTTTTCATGTGCAAACGAGGTAGCTTTAATTAACGAATTGAAAACACTTCTTTCTTACATGCCACAAAATTGTGAAGAAGAAGCACCATCTAAACCGTACACATTATCAGAAGAAAAAAGAGAACACTTAAACAATATTATACCCAAAAGCCCAAATCAACCTTACGATATTAAGGAAGTAATTGCTGGTGTTGTGGATGGAGATTCGTTCTTTGAAGTTCATAAAAACTACGCGGAAAACATCGTTTGTGGATTTGCGCGTTTAGGAGGTAAATCTATTGGACTTGTAGCAAATCAACCTGCATTTTTAGCCGGTGTATTAAACATTGAAGCCTCGACAAAAGCAGCGCGATTTGTTCGCTTTTGCGATTGTTTCAACATCCCACTATTGGTTTTAGAAGATGTGCCAGGATTTCTTCCTGGAACAGACCAAGAATGGCGAGGAATTATTACCCATGGTGCTAAATTATTGTATGCATTTGCCGAAGCAACTGTGCCAAGAATTACAGTTATTACACGAAAAGCATACGGTGGTGCCTATGATGTTATGAATTCTAAACATATTGGGGCCGACATGAATTATGCTTGGCCTTCTGCAGAAATTGCAGTGATGGGCGCCAAAGGTGCCGCAGAAATTATTTTCAAAAACGAAATTAAGGAAGCGGCTGATAAAGACGCTAAATGGAAGGAAAAGGAAAAAGAATACGCAGACCTTTTTGCGAATCCTTACAACGCTGCCGCTCGAGGTTATGTAGACGAGGTTATTGAACCAGCTCAAACACGCGAGAAGTTAATTCGGGCATTTAAAATGCTCGAAAACAAAGTAGACAGCCTGCCTAAAAAGAAACACGGAAATATTCCACTTTAAAATGAATGTACTTATATTAGGTTCTGGAGGACGTGAACACACATTCGCCTGGAAATTAGCACAAAGCCCGCTTTTAAACAACTTATACATAGCTCCTGGTAATGCAGGAACTGCTGCTGTAGGAGAAAATATTGCGGTAAAAGTAGACGACTTTTCTGCGGTAAAAGCGCTCTGCATCGAAAAAGAAATAGGCATGCTGGTAGTTGGGCCCGAAGATCCTTTAGTACAAGGGATTCATGATTTCTTTTTGGCTGATGATGCCTTAAAACACATACCTGTTATTGGCCCTCAAAAAGCCGGAGCCCAACTAGAAGGATCAAAAGATTTTGCTAAAGAATTTTTATTTAGACACGCTATTCCTACGGCTGCTTACCAAACCTTTACCTCTGTAAATTTAACCGAAGGCTACGCATTTTTAGAAACACTCAAAGCACCGTATGTTTTAAAAGCAGATGGCTTGGCTGCAGGAAAAGGAGTGTTGATTTTAGATTCCATTAAAGAAGCTAAAGCCGAATTAAAAGAGATGCTTACCGAAGCTAAATTTGGAGCAGCTAGCGCTAAGGTAGTCATCGAAGAGTTTTTAGACGGTATAGAATTATCTGTTTTTGTGTTAACCGATGGCGAGCATTATAAAATTCTTCCTACCGCTAAAGATTATAAAAGAATTGGCGAAGGCGATGTAGGCTTAAACACGGGTGGTATGGGGGCAATATCTCCAGTTCCTTTTGCAGATACTGTACTCATGCAAAAAATTGAAAACAGGATAGTAAAACCTACAGTACAAGGATTGAAAAAAGACGGTATTCCCTACAAAGGATTCATTTTTATTGGCTTAATAAATGTGAATAATGAGCCGATTGTGATCGAATACAATGTTCGAATGGGCGATCCTGAAACAGAAGCTGTTTTGCCGCGTATAAAGTCTGATTTACTAGACTTATTTCAAGCGGTTGGAAACGGCTGTTTAAACCAGAAAACTTTGGAATTGGATCCACGCTTTGCAAGTACAGTAATGCTGGTGTCTGGTGGTTACCCGGAACGCTATGAGAAAGGAAAAAGAATTACAGGAGTTGACCGAGTAAAAGAATCTCTTGTTTTTCATGCAGGCACAAAAATAGCTGGGAACGAAGTACATACAAATGGCGGACGTGTATTAGCAGTAACCTCATTTGGAGATACTATGAAAGAAGCGTTGAACAAGTCTTATGATGGAGCCGAAAAAATAAGCTACGATGCGAAGTACTACCGTACGGACATTGGCTTTGATTTATAGCCAAACAATATTTTAAAAAAAAGGAGCTGTACAGCTCCTTTTTTTATATATTTATTTTTATATATACGTATTAATAAATTTCAACATGAAAAAATTTAATGTATTTCTTTACCTCACCCTCTTGCTCTGGAGTTGTGGAGCTTCAATTCAATCTGTAGTAGATCAAAAAGCAATACCTAAACCCTATATTAATCCATTAATTGTGATTCCTTACGAAAACTCTAAAGCCTATACTTTCTCAAAGATGCTAAAAGAGAAAATAGAGCTAAAATTCGAAACTGAAGCGCAAAAAGTAGAACTTCTGTTTCTTGAACAAAGCTCTAATTCTTTAACACTTAACAGTAAGGACTCATTCGAGGATAAAATTAACTACGCAATCATTGATGATGAAAAGGACGTGGTTATTATATTTAGGGCTACAGATTTGAGGTACTACAACAACAGTCTCCAGTCTGTAAGTTACGAGGTGGTTGCATTAGAAACAGAAAAGTACAGGGAGGTTTGGAAGGCAAACTTAAACTCTAAAAGCACGTTAGGCCCTTCTGTTTTTGCCAACAAATGCGCAGAGTTAGTTTATGAAAAATTAAAATCTGATGGGGTTTTGTAACATTCCAATAAAAAAGGCAGCTCTAGAGCTGCCTTTTTTATTGGGTATAAAGAAAAAACTATTTCTCTAAAATATTTTTCTCAGTAGTAACCAATTTCATACAAAACGCAAGAATACTAATTCCTAAAATCGATAATACAAAATTTGGCAGGTTCCCTGCTTTTATGAGCAGCTGAAAAGTTGCTTCAAATAAATCTCCGATTGTGTATAATAAATCACCCATAAGTTTACTTTTTTTTCTTAACGAGTACAAAAATACATATTTTTACCACATGATTGTAAATTTATTTCGCCGTACTCAAGTAGTATCCATCTTGAGTGTTCTCTTGCTTTGTATTTTCTTTTGGATGGGGGTATCTTTTCATCAAACGCCTCTAGATTCTTTTTCTTGGAGTCCCCTTTTTGATTTTTTGATAAGTCCAATTCATAAATTCACGCTTCTCGAAAAAACGTTAACAACAGCGCTAGTTTTCTGGCAGTGTCTTTATGTTAACAAAATCATCGTTGGTCAAAAGATCATCTCAACAAATTCATTTTACCCAGCATTTTTTTACTTACTAATACTTAGTTTCTGGCCAGGGGTGTTAAATTTAAGTTCCGATTTAGTCGCTGTTTCTTTCATTTTAATTGCAATTCACACAACTTTTAGCACTTATTTATCTAGAGACGCATACTCACAAATTTTCAAAATTTCTTTTTACTTATCCTTAGCCACGCTTTTGCATCCTCCATTTTTTGTGTTTATTCCATTGTGTTGGATTGGGATGTCTATATTTTCACAAGTAGAGTGGCGGCATTGGGTTTTAAGCGTAATAGCTATCGCTAGTCCATGGATTGTACTGATTAGTTTTTGTACATATTTTAACATTCAACAACTGGAATTGCATCACTTCTGTAAATTTATATTTGCAGATGAGCTAACAACTACATTTACCAGTAATACTCGGGTGAGTTTATTGGTGTTGGGTTTCTTATTTCTTATTTCCATTTATGAATTAATTCGCAGCTTGAATAGAAAAAGTATTAAAGCGCGTAAGTCTTACATTTTTATAGTTTGGGTAACTGTATTGTTTATTCCTTACAGCTATCTTAACCCGTCCTATATATGGAATGAGATCGTTATATTTTCCATTCCCTTTTCCATAATTATAAGTAATTATTTCTATTATTCTATTAGGTCAACTTGGCTAAACTTTATGGGCTTCGTCTTATTTGCTTTGCTTTTTATTTCGCACTACTGCTCTGTTAATTAGATTTCATCCCTTTGTATTTTCGTTCCAAAAATCCTTTCCACCACTTGTTACTCAAAATCTTATTAAGAACAAAGCGTCTGTCTTTTCGGTTTGCTAAGTGAGCCCATACTAAACAGAGGTACATGTTTAACTGTACCCCAACAAAAACAAATGCATTGATGTGTTTGAATATTTTTGGATGGTTTAGTTGTGCACTAATTCGTTTGGTGCTAAAGCTAGCTCTATAGTTTTTAGTGTGGTAAAGGGTAGAATCGTTTTGAAAAATAAACGCAGTTTTTACCAAATAGGCATTTAATTTATTTTGATGGAAAGAGAAGGCTTCGAAACACTTTTGAACATCAACGAACTTAGAGAGCAAAAACAAATCATACTGCTGTCTTAAATTAATTTTTGCAGTTAAGTACTGCAGGTCATTCATTTGAGCGTTTATAGTGTTGTGTAAAACAAGGTTTTCATAAGATGGAACAAAGACACCATTTATTTTTTGTTTGGTTTTATCGATTTTTTGGTAATCCAACTGCCGATCTCTTTTCTTTTTCACCACTGATTTATGAATTTCTACAGCAACCAATTTATCTTTATGACTAAGCCTTGGGTAATGCTTCATATTTTCAAACTGATGAGGAACAAATTCTTCTACAGATTGATATCCTTGTTTCTCTAGAACTTTTGCAGCCCTCAAAAGGTCAATAGGAGCTACTAACAAATCAATATCTCCAATCATTCTAAGCCCAATATTCGAATACAAATCAATACACAAATGTGCCGCACCTTTAAGAAAAATAGGCGTGATATTATTGGAAATTAGCAGGGTGTTTATTTCATAAACCTCGGATATAAGTCTTTTATTTCGCTCACTGTTCAGCAAGGTTAAATACTTCATAAAAGCAACTAAGTCGGTGGGCAACAATTTTAAAAAACCAACATCTCTTAAGCAAATATAAAGTGCTGGCAAAACGTAATGATTGGTACTAAACACAACAAACTTATCCCAATCGACTCCGTTTAATATAGTCGTTTTAACTTCTGACTTAAAAGAACTATTGGCTTTCAATGCTAAAATAGAGGTACAAAAGAAAACCATCTCCTTATAAGTCATCATCCATTATTTTTTGAGAAATTTCAAGTAAATCTTCCGAATTAGAGTACTCTAATTGGTAAGAAGGCGTCTTTTCTATCCAATCTAAAAAGGACTCAACATTTTGTTCGTTGGACGAAATCCAAGAATCCGGTATTAAATATTCCAACGCCTTAAGTACTTTTATTTGTTTAAAACTCGCCTCTACTCCTTTTTTGTGTTTTATAAAAATAAGAGCCTTTATGGGAAGACACTTTGGTTTAGCCTGAAGCTTAGTTAAATAAAGGTATTTGTAATTAACCGATTCATTTTTATACCGCAGTTCCGATTTATTTAATTGAGGAAAAAAGGACTCTAAATACGCTAACATATGTTCCTTAATGGAAATTGCAGCAGGAAAAGAGTAGGCTTTATTAGAACCTGACTCAACTGGAACAAAATCATCTGCAAGTAATTTATATCCATTTAAAGATAATAAAGTTGAGGCTGTGCTCTTCCCGCTTCCAGACTCACCTAAAAACACCAGCGCTTTATTGTTCTTAAATACGGCAGATGCATGAAGAACTGCCATCCAATTGGAATCAACTTTAGTATGCGTTATATTTAGAAGTAACAGGGCAAACTTTCCTTGTAAAAAATGAGCTTCCGTTTTATTTCTAAACTCCACTTCTTTATTGTCTAAGCGTAAAAATAAATTTTCGCCTTGTTCTATTACATCAATAACCGCTTTTTGTTTACGAACGCTTTTAGATTGTAAATGTGCAAATTTAGGATGCATTAGTTCTTTTACATAAGAACTCGAATAGTTAATTTTAATATAGAATCCATAAACTAAATAGGTAAAAGTATAAGTCCACTTTTTAGGGATTAAAATCTTTTTTTTATGCTCTAAGGGGCTAGTTTTAAAAGATAATTTCTTTTTAATTGTTAAAAAGGAATGGTGTAAATCAGAAATTTCTGAGCGACTTAATTCAAGTTCGCTGATCAAATACTTTTCTACATTTTCGAAACTCTCTTTATTAAACTTTTTAAAAAGTTGATGAAACTGGGGGTCAAAAACCAAATACTTATTAGCTCTTTTGAACCACAACACCTCTTTTGATTCGATTCGCTTTGTTAAATATTCCATTCTTCGGAGTCGTTTGGGTTTACTAAATACTATAGCTTCATCTAATTGTTTAAAAATCTTACAATTTTATAAATTAGTAGCTATGTAAATACAAATATAACTAAACATTTAATTTAATTTATATTAAAAGGCGCATTCCATCTTATAAATATTTATTTTTGAGGAATAGGTAAACTTAAATACTACTAAAATTCTAAAAATTAGAAAGCCAGACAAGATGGAGAATGGTCTAGTTTAAAACAGTTGGATTTTCCTAAAGGGACAATCGTAGTGGAGGGTCGCGCTTATTTTGATTATACAAAGAGTAAAGGCTAAAAACGTTTTTGTAAGCCGCATTAAAACCAACACGGTTTTTAAAACAGTTAAAAGAATTGGAACTTCCTATAGATAAAGACCAAGACATTATAAAAGATAAAATAATTATGCTTTTAAGTAAAAAAGCAATTAAAACAGGAATTAGCGAAGTAAAATTACGTTTGGTACCTGTTTATAAAGCAGACTAAAACAAGGGCATTAAAATTAGTGCCAATTAATTAGACTGGACTGCTAGAACTATAGCAGACTTATGTAAAAAACGTTGAGACATAGAATTGTTCTTTAAAGCAAGCAAAACTTACAAATCAAAACATTTGTAGGCACTAGTAAAAGTACTGTAAACCTCAAATTTACATTGCATTAATCGCTTATGTACTAATACAACTTATTATTAGAACCATTGCCAAGAAGAAACACGCTTTTCCTAATTTCGTTGAAAAGATAAGGATATGCCTAACATTTTACCTTAGTCTTGACTACGTATGCAATAAAGTAAGAGAAGGGCTAAAAAAATTAGAGCAAAGCCACAAGAAGAATTAGCCTTTAATACAGACTTGTTTTCTTTAAAAAAAATAAAAACACAAGCTGTTTACAAGGATGAAAGACTCTTTTTAGCTGCTTTTAAAAAAAATTCGGATGGTATTGTATTAATATATATATATATTTGTATCTTTGGGGACTAATTCAAACATTTAAACATGAAAAAATTAATTTTAATAACCGTATTTACAGCAGCAAGTTTTATGGCTTCTGCACAAGTAGGGATAGGCACATCTGATCCATCAGTATCTTTAGAGGTAGTTGGAACAGCAGGTGATACTCCAGGCGCTTTAAATGCCGTTGATGGTATTGCCGTACCTGTTGTAACAGACGACATGACAGTAACAGCAACCACGGGTACAAAAGTAAGCCAATTAGTATACAGTAACAATGCTGCAAGCACAGGGTTTTATTTTTGGAGCGGAGCTGCATGGGTTGCCATGAGTGCTTCTGATCCTGATTTTACCGTTGTTGGGATCGTTTCTGAGGCTTCGTCTTTTGACTTTTCATCTAGAACAGAAAACGTTTTTAATATTACTTCAACCTCTGGTGGTCCAGGTACTGATACACTAACAATGCCAGATGCTACAGCAAATGCAGGGCGTATAATTGTAATTAAAAACAATGGTGGTAAGCCTCTTGATGCTGGATTTGGTTTAACTATTGGGGCTAATTATGCCAGAGCAGTTATTTCAGATGGAACAGAATGGCTAATGCTATAAACTTTTTTTAAAAAAAACAATCATGAAAAAAACGATATCAATTTTATTTGTTGCTATAGCAACAATGTTCACTCTAAATGCACAAATTTTAACATCTGAAGGTATCAATGAATCTAGTGCTTCTAATAGTTTTGCATTTTTAGATGGTGCTAGTTCTCAAGGTTACAACCCTTTTCCTGGAGCAGGGAAAGGAATTCTTTTTCCAAGAACAGATTTAACCATTATTACTCAAGCAGATGTTTTTGACGCTACATCTCTTAGTGGTGCAGAAAATTACAATCCAGATTATTATGATGGTTTAGTAGTTTTTAATACAGGTACGGGGGCGCTCTCAGGTGCAAGTATGGGAACCAGTGAGAAAGATGTATCTCCCGGTTTTTATTTTTACAGAAACACTGGAACTGCATGGAATACCGGTGTTTGGACTCCCATGGGTGACGCTGCTGCGGTAGCAATTACAGAAAACACAGCTGTAGCAACCAATGTTGTAACTGCAAATGCAGATGCCGAACAATTAATTAGTTTAACAGGTAGTGCAGATGGTGTAAGCACGCATATTGATTTAGGTGTTACAGCGCATTTGGGCGCAAATGCCGTAAAGCAATTTAGAAGAGCCAATGTGTATGATGCTTCAGGAAATTTAGTTACTATTGCTACAGGATCTTACGATGTTGCAACAAACAAATTTGTTACAGGTAACGGTATGATGAATCTGCTTTTGCCTGCAGCAGCAGATTATAAGGTAGAGTTGTACTATACCGCAAACTAAAAAGAGAACCTTTTTAATGGAAACTGCATTGGGCTTTGCCTTGGTGTATTTTGTTAAAAATTAAATTCCGTAAAAACGGAACAGAATTTAAATCGAGCTGTCTTCTAAAGACAGCTCGATTTATTTATAGGCTAGAGATCTGAGATTTAAAATCGCAACTATCCGAAAGTTTGATTTTAAAACAAACTTAAGAATCCCGAATTTTATTATTTGTAAAATAAAAATAAATTTTAGGGACTCTTCAAGCGCATTAAAAATACAAACACTCCATTAGTTCGCCCATTATTATATTTAGCTCCCTCTTGGGTGCTTACTCGTTGCACCGAAAAACACAAATTGATAAAGGTTGAGAACGTTTTTGTAAGCCGCATTAAAACCAATACGGTTTTTAAAACAGTCAAAGAATTGGAACTTCCAAAAGATAAAGACCAAGGCATTATAAAAGATGACATCATGATGCTTTTAAGTAATAAAGCAATTAAAACTGGAATTAGCGAACTAAAATTACGTTTGGTACCTGTTTATAAAGCAGAGCAAAACAAGGGCGTTAAAATTAGTACCAATTAATTAGACTGGACTGCTAGAACTCTAGCAGACTTATATAAAAAACGTTGGGATGTAGAATTGTTCTTTAAATCAATCAAAATTTACAAATCAAAACATTTGTAGGCACTAGTAAAAATGCTGTAAATCTCAAATTTACATTGCATTAATCACTTATTTACTTCTACAACTTATTGTCAGAACAATTGCCAAGAAGAAACACGCTTTTTCTAGTTTCGTTAAAAAGATAAGGATATGCCTAACATTTTACCTTAGTCTTTACTATGTATGCAATAAAGGAGGAGAAACTGCAAAAAAATAGAGCAAAGCCACAAGAAGAATTAGTCTATAATACAGACTTATTTTCTTGAAAAATATAAAAGTACAAGGTGTTTACAAAGAAGAAAGACTTTTTTTAGCTGCATTTAAAAAACTTTTGGAGGGTAGTGTATGTATATATAGATATATTTGTATCTTTGAGCATTAATTCAAATACTTACTACATGAAAAGAAGGAAATTTATACCCGATATATTAGAAACAAAAAACATTTCGATGTTTCTTTTGTTTGTTATTTTAGGTGCTGGAGTAATTCATGCTCAACACATGCATGTGGGTTCGAGTGGAGTTGTGAGTGTAAGTGCAGGCAATGCTTTATACGTAAACAATAATTTAACAGTGGCTGGCGCGGGTAGTTTAAGCGTAAAGTCAGATTCTAGCACAAGTGGGTCTTTACTTGTTTCGGGTACAGCCACTGGAGACATAACCTACGAGCGTAATATACTAAATACCGATTGGTATTTAGTATCCTCACCCGTATCAACTCAAAACATAGATGATTTTGCTAAGAGTAACAATTCCATAGGTACCTATTTGGATAATTACGCGATTGCAGCATACAATAATATACTCACACCGGGACAAAAATGGGAATATTACAACACTACTACAGCTCCTAACGCTGGAAATTTTATTAGTGCAAGAGGTTATTCTATGAATAGATCCGAGTCTGGACACTACACTTTTGAAGGAGCAATGGCAAATTCAGCTGTAAGTTATGTGGTTAGTACTTCAGCTGGATCACATTATTGGGAATGCATAGGCAATCCATTTCCATCTTTTGTATTAGGTGCAGATGGAGAATCCGCTAGTCTTTTAAAAAACAATATGGATATTTTAAGTGAGAAATACGTAGCATTGTATTTATGGGATGGTAATGAATACAAAACAATTAATCTTTTGAGTGCTCCTACCTATTTTGCTCCTGGACAAGCTTTTATGGTAAAGGCAAATAGTGCCAGTGAAACATTTAATTTTTCTAAAAACTTGTTAAGCCATCAAAATGGTGACAATGCTTTTTATAGAAGTATGATACCTACTATAGAGTTGTATCTGAGCTCAGGCGACAAGAAAATTAGTACTACATTAAAATATACTGAAAACGGTAGCTTAGGCCTAGATCCTGGCTACGATGCAGGAGCATATCAAGATGGTACTCCAGCCTTTTCAATAAACACCCACTTGGTAGAAAATAGCCAAGGATTGGATATGACACTTCAGTGTTTGCCAAATAGCAATTTTGAAGATCAAATTATACCCGTGTCTGTAAATGCTGCAGCTGGCTCAAACTTACACTTTAATGTTGATCACAGTGATTTTCCTGAAGAATTGCACATTTATTTAGAAGATGTGTTTACTAACGAAATTGTAGACCTTAAAGAAGAAGACTATCAAGTAAACATACAAAATGACTTACAGGGAATTGGAAGGTTTTACTTGTATACCTCACAAGAAGAGTTAAGCATTGCACCAGAAGTACTAAGTGATATTGGTATTTACAGCCCAGACAATCAAGAATTAATTATTACAGGTTTACAAGGAAACAACCTAGTAGACTTAAATATATACAATGCAGTAGGACAAATAGTGCACAGCTACCAATTTAAGGCAGAACAAAAAATTAGTCTAACTCTACCACCTGTTCCTGCTGGGGTTTACATCACCGAGCTCCAGACTGATAGAGAAAAGCACTCGAAGAAATTAGTCATTAGTAAATTATAATAGCATGGAAGAAAAAAGTAAAAAAGAAATCGCTGAGATTTCAAGAAGAGAAGCTTTAGAAAAGCTTGGTAAATATGGTAAGTATACAGCATTAACAGCCTTGG
>CAWVTK010000030.1:0-16561 GCA_963933205.1 uncultured Flavobacteriales bacterium | reverse complement strand
CAAGTTGCTGTAACCAACTTCAACAGCGTGCGAGTAGAAAAGTCATTGTCCTACGACTGGGTTAGTCTTATCGAATTAAATCCAATTACCGGAAGAACTCATCAGTTGCGCATACATTTAGCACATGCTGGCCATCCTATTATTGGCGACTACCTCCACGACAGTTCTAATGTTTTAAAAGGGAAAGGGCTCTTTTTAAGCTCAAGTAAAATTGGCTTTAAACACCCTATTTCTCAAAACTATAAAACGTTCGAAATTCCAATTCCAACAAAATATGCGTCTCTTTTTGAACGCGAATTACGACGTTGGAATAAGTTTAACTCCTAAGTTTTAGTTGGATTACACGAATTTAATTTCTGAGCTAAAACAAAGCTCAACAATATGTATCTTTGCAAAGATTTGCAAAAATATGGCTAGAATATTGGCATTAGATTACGGTACGAAAAGAGTAGGCATTGCAGTAACCGATGACTTACAAATTATAGCTTCAGGGCTAGGTACAGTTCGTGCACACGATTGCATAGATTTCTTAAAGGAATATATTTCTAAAGAATCTGTTGATGCGATAGTGATGGGCATGCCAAAGAATTTAAAGGACCAAAACACAGATGCCACTCCTTATGTAAAGGGTTTCGCTAAGCAATTAAGAAAGCAATTTCCCGAAATGGAAATTCATTTAATTGACGAGCGTTTCACCTCCAAAATGGCTTTTCAAACCATGATTGATAGTGGCCTGAAAAAGAAAGCCAGACAAAACAAAGCTTTGGTAGATGAGGTTAGTGCTACGCTTATTTTGCAATCTTTTATGGAACAACAAAAATTCAAGTTTTAAATTATGTTTTTACCTATTGTTGCCTACGGAGATCCAATTTTAAAGGAAGTAGGAAAAGAAATAAGTCCTGAGTACCCAAAGCTTAAAGAGCTAGTAGCAAACATGTACGAAACCATGTATGCTTCTCGTGGTGTTGGCTTGGCTGCTCCACAAATTGGCTTGTCTATACGTTTGTTTGTTATCGATTGTTCTCCTTTTAGTGAGGACGAACCGGATTTAGAGGGCTTTAAAAAGACTTTTATCAACCCTGAAATTATTTCGGAGGAAGGCGAAGAGTGGTTTTTTAACGAGGGTTGTTTAAGCATACCCGAGGTAAGAGAAGAAGTGGAGCGAAAACCCAAAATTACCATTCGATACAGTGATGAAGATTTTGTAGAACACACAGAAACCTATGAGGGTTTAGCGGCTCGTGTTATTCAACATGAATTCGATCATGTAGAAGGCGTTCTTTTTACAGAGTATTTATCTCCACTCCGAAAGAGAATTATTAAACGTAAACTCAGCGACATTATCAACGGAAAAGTTAATCCGGACTACAGAATGCGTTTTTATAAATTAAAAAAGGGAAGAAGATGAGAGCTGTTTTTTTACTGTTTTGTATTCTTAGCTGCAGTATTTCATGTGTAAATCCACAAAAAAAAGCCCTGGACCGCGTTTTGGAACTCGAGGCTAAATTGAGGCAAGTAGAAGATGTTTCGAGTACTAAGGATTTAGCAAAGGAAGTATTGCAGGCTTACAGTAGTTTTTTAAATGCATACCCTAATTCCGAATCCAATCCAGAAATTCTCTTCAAATCTGGCGAGGTATTAAAAGGTTTAGGATCGTATTTAAAATCTGCTGAATTTTTCAACAAAGTTCACACAAGATTTCCAGAATCTAAACTTGCACCTTTAGCATTGTTCCAGCAAGCCGATTGTTTTGAAGCACTGGAACAACGCCTAACCGCTAAGAATACCTACGATGAGTTTATAGAGCGTTATCCTACCCATCCATATGTAGAACAAGCCAAGGGAATGATTCAATTATTGTATTTTTCCGACGAGGAATTAATCAACCAGTTCCAAAAATAAAATGCATCTTAGAGCCTTTCTTCTGCTTAGTACTACCTTTGTTATGGGGCTTTTAAATGGGCAAAGTTTACATACCTATACACTAAAACTCGCAGAAAACTCTAGTGTACTCGAAGGCTCCAACAAGAACTTTACAATTGAGAAGACTTACCATCTGCAGTCTTCTAAAAACGATTTTTTCTCCTCCTTTGTAACTGTTACAACTTCCAACGAACAGCTTTTAGAACGTTTAGTTCAATCTGGAGCCATTTTATATTGGGAAAGAGAACGAGCACAACAATTGCATTTTACCCCATCCGACTCTGCAATTAGCCAGCAATGGTATTTAGATAAAATTAAAGTTAAACCCGTTTGGGAGTATGCTCAGGGAGACAGCACTTTTGTGGTTGGTGTGGTAGATTCTGGCGTAGATTACCTGCATGAGGATTTGCAAAACAACCTAGCTTACAACCACAAAGATCCCATTAACGGAATTGACGACGATGCCGATGGGTACATAGACAATTTTTACGGTTGGGATTTTGGATCTAATGATATGGATCCAATGATAGATGGTTCTTACGCACATGGATCATCCATATGTGGTATTGTAGCCGCGAGTACAAATAACAACATTGGTACAGCTTCTTCTGCTTTTAAATGCAGGTATTTACCTGTAAAAATAACCAACGAGGCCGGTATTGTTTCCAACACAAATCTAGGTATCGCCTATGCTGCTCAAATGGGGGTTCAGGTAATAAACTGTTCGTTTGGAAGCGAAGAATTTAGCCAGGTAGAGGCCGATATAATTACCTATGTAACCGATTCTATGGACGTATTGGTGGTTGCATCTGCAGGAAACACCAATGCTACAACAGCCATTTATCCGGCGGCATTAAACAATGTAATTGGAGTATGTGCGGTAGACCAAGCCGATCAAAAAACAGCCATTTCTAATTACGGATCGCATTACCAAATGGCTGCTCCTGGAACGGCTATTTTTACTACCTATGTTCAAAACGATTATACCTATACAAGTGGAACCTCTGTGGCAGCTGCCGTAGTTTCTAGCGCGGCTATTTTGTTAAGGTCTTATTACCCCAACGAATCGGTTCGTATAATTAAAAACAGACTGTTAAAAACAACAGACGCTCTTAACAGTGAATACAATTTAGGTTCTGGCAGACTCAATTTACAGGCTGCTTTTCAGTACAAAAGGAATAGTGTACCAGAAATGACCTTTTTCCCGAACCCAACTGAGGGTATGTTTCATATTGATTTCAACCTTATTGAAAGTGGAAATTATCAAATATCTGTTTACGATGTCTTAGGAAAGTTGTATTATCGCACAGATTTTTTCGCTCAGGCGAATGCATCCGAATTAAAAGTAAACTTAGATTATTTAAAGCAAGGATACTATACAATTCAACTAAGGGGTAATGGAATAAACACGAGCTCTGGTATAGTTATTGTCAAATAGGAAAAAAACATAAAATATGAATGTAGAAGGAATTATTGCAGTTGCAGGTAAACCAGGACTTTACAAAGTTGTAGGGCAAACAAAAAATGGTGTTATTGTAGAAAGCTTAGCCGATAGTAAAAAAGTCGCGATGAGTTCATCCTCAAAAATGAGTGCATTGCAAGACATTGCTATTTATACCTATACCGAAGAAATTCCTTTGGTAAAAGTATTAGATATAATTAGAGTTAAAGAAGCCGGTAAAGCTACCATTGGACATAAATCATCATCCAACGTACTCACTACTTTTTTTAGAGGTGTATTGGAAGATTTTGATGAAGACCGCGTGTATGCATCAGACATAAAGAAAGTGGTTTCTTGGTACAATACACTGCAAAATGCAGGCTTGGCTGTTGAAACAGTAGAAGAAGTAGAAGAAACCGAAGCAGAAAAGCCAAAAACAAAAGCCAAATCTAAAGCAACAGCTAAGGATAAAGACGAAGCAAAGGCTAAGCCAAAAGCGAAAACAAAAGCAAAGGCACAAGACAAAGACGAAACTGCAGACAAACCTAAAACCAAAGCCAAACCAAAGGCAAAAGTTAAGGCCGAAGACGCAAAAGACAAACCAAAAGCAAAAGCCAAACCAAAGGCAAAAGCCAAAAAGGAATAGTTTTTATACGATTAAAAATATGTATTTTTGAAGGCTCCACTAGGAGCCTTTTTTTATTTAGAATATCGATACCGATGAGAAACTTTTTACCCGAAGATTTAGCCATTACAAGCTGGGAACAAATTCAAACTTTTTTTGAAGACTTAAAACACAGAGCACTAAATTCTGTTGTAGATTTAAAAAAATGGATGCAAGATCGTTCTGAATTAGAAGCAGTTCTAGAAGAAGATATGGCCTGGCGTTACATAAAAATGAATATAGATACTACGGATGCTGAACTCCAAAAGTCCTTTCAGTTTTTTGTGGAACACATAAGCCCAAAAACAGCTCCGTACGACCATGAATTTAATACCAAATTTTTAGCCTCTCCTTTTTTAAAGGAACTCGACCAACAGACGTATTATATTTATTTGCGTGCGGTAAAAAACGACATCAAACTGTACCGCGAAGAAAACATTGCACTGTTTACAGAACTCACCAATAAGGCCCAAAAATTTGGAGAAATAGCCGCCCAAATGATGGTTACTATAAATGGCGAAGAAAAAACACTCCAACAAGCTTCTGTTTTTCTGAAAAGTACAGATCGCGCAAAGCGCAAAGAAGTTTTTGAAAAAGTAAATGCGCGGAGAACAGAAGACAAAGAAAATTTAGACCTACTCCTAGATGAGCTCATAGCTAAAAGACAAAAAGTAGCTAAAAACGCCGATTTTGCTAACTTTAGAGACTATAAGTTCCAGTCTATGGGACGATTTGATTATACCAAAGAAGATTGTTTTCGTTTTCACGAATCCATAGAAAAAGAAATTGTACCGCTCATAGCCGAAATTCAAAAACAGCGAAAAACAGACTTGAACTTAGAGGTTTTAAAACCTTGGGACATGTCTGTAGATCCAAATGGAAACGAACCTTTAAAGCCCTTTGAAGGGGGCGAGCAGCTCTTGGATAAGTGCATTGAATGCTTCGATAAAATTAGGCCTTACTACGGAGCTTGTTTGCGCAAGATGAAAGAAATGGGGCATCTGGATTTGGTATCCAGAAAAGGAAAAGCGCCCGGAGGCTTTATGTACCCGCTTTACGAATCTGGAGTTCCTTTTATTTATATGAATGCTGTGGGCTTGTTAAGAGATGCGGTTACTATGGTGCACGAAGGTGGGCACGCTGTTCATTCGTTCTTTACTAAAAACTTAGAGCTTACCGCTTTTAAAAGTACGCCCTCCGAAGTAGCCGAATTGGCCTCCATGAGTATGGAGCTTATTTCCATGGAACATTGGGATGTTTTTTTTAACAATAAAGAAGAGTGGAAGCGCGCTCGAAAAGAGCAATTGCAAGGCGTATTAGAAACACTCCCTTGGGTAGCTATGGTAGACGAGTTTCAGCATTGGTTGTACGAAAACCCAACACATTTACATAGCGAAAGACATGCACAATGGCAATTAATAGCCAAGCGCTACGGAACAGGAATGATCGATTGGTCTTCTTACGAAGAATACCAGAAAACAGCTTGGCAAAGACAATTACACATTTACGAAGTTCCTTTTTATTATATAGAATACGGTATGGCACAATTAGGAGCTATTGCCGTTTGGCGAAACTACAAGCAAAACTCAGAACAAGCCTTAGATCATTTCGACAGTGCTTTAAAATTAGGTTATACCAAGTCTATTGGAGAAATTTATGCCAAGGCAGATATTAAATTTGACTTTTCGCCCTCTTACGTAAAAGAACTGGCCGATTTTGTCAAGTTAGAACTGGATGCTTTGAAGTAAAATATTTTATTGAATAGTTTCTATAATTACCGATAAACAAAGTCTCAACACCCAATAAAATGAACACACGCGAAGATAAATTACACGCTTTCGGAAGACTCTTGGACATTATGGACCAGCTCCGAGCAGAATGCCCTTGGGATAAAAAACAAACCATGGACAGCCTTCGTCATTTAACCATAGAGGAAACCTACGAATTGTGCGATGCCATATTGGATGAAGATATGGAGGAGGTAAAGACCGAGTTGGGCGATTTGCTCTTGCACTTGGTTTTTTACGCCAAAATAGGCTCCGAAAAAAAGGCTTTCGACATAGCGGATGTGCTGAATGGAATTTGTGAAAAACTGATTTACCGCCATCCACACATTTACGGCGATGTAGAGGTGCAAGATGAAGAGGAAGTAAAACGCAATTGGGAGCAGCTTAAGTTAAAAGAAAAAGGGCCAAAAAGTTCTGTTTTAGAAGGGGTTCCTACTTCTTTACCCGCTTTAGTTAAGGCGGTGCGTATGCAAGATAAAGTACGAGGTGTTGGCTTCGACTTTCCCAATACAAAGGAGGTTTGGGCTAAGGTAAAAGAGGAGCTGGCCGAATTTGAAGCAGAAGTAGCTGCAAACGATTCCACAAAAATGGAAGCGGAGTTTGGAGACCTTTTGTTTTCGCTGGTAAATTATGCCAGACATATGGAAATTAACCCAGAAGATGCTTTAGAGCGAACCAACAAAAAATTTAGAAAGCGTTTTCAAGAAATGGAAAAGCAAATACATGCCGATGCTAAAAATATTGCGGACATGAACTTACCAGAAATGGACGTATACTGGGATAGAGTGAAAAAACAATTGCAAGGTTAATGTGTTTCTAAAGGACAAGCTTCTCGTTTTGTCTTAGGGGATGTATCGGGTTGTTTAGCTGTATTTAATCTGCTAAAACAACTGCTTTATTAAGCGAAGTTTGTGGGTGTGTTCGCCCAGTTCTTTGTTAAATATTCCTTGCTGATCAATACAATCTATTCGAACTTTTCCGGAGGCATGCAGAATGTGGTTGTTTTCTAGTATAAGTCCCACATGCACAATATTCCCCTCCGCATCGTCAAAAAAAGCAAGATCTCCAGGTTCGGCCTCTTCAATAAAACTGAGTGTATCGCCCAATTTTATTTGCTGCGAAGCATCGCGCGGAATACTTCTTCCGTTTAAACGGTAAGCCATTTGGCTAAGTCCAGAACAATCGATTCCCATGGGCGTACGACCGCCCCAAAGATAAGGAGCGTGCAGGTACATAAAACCGGTATTCACGATGTCTTTTTTGGTGTGTTTTTCGCTGGGTTTATGCGCTCCTTCAAACTGAAATTTTGTAGCGCCTATACTGCAGTGTTCGCCCTCGTAAAAGGGTAAGGTAGAGCCAAGTCCAATAGGTATAAGCTCGCCTTTGTCGGTGCCTAAAGCATCTATTAAATTGTAGTTGTAATGGGCGGTTTCTTTCGAGAGTTTCTCGAAAATTTCTTTGCTTACTTCGAAGTGCTGCTTTCTGCAAATCCAGCCTTCGTAAGCATCGTGAGCTAAGCGAATTTTAAGCCACTTCGCTCTTTTTTCGATGACCTTATAATGCTCTCCAAAAAGAATTTGGTTCACCATTTCGGCTCTATCGTTGGCTTCTTCGCGCATCGGAATGATGCTAATATGTGCTATACCGTAAATCATTTATCGCAGCAAATATAAGTAGTTTTACCCACAGGATATTTTGATTTTAGAATTAATTACCAAACACTTTACATAAGCTGGCGCTTAGTGCCTTGTATTTAAATGCTGTACTAAGGCAAGCACTGCATTCGTCTTTACCTTTTAAGTTTAGGTCTGTATAGATATCCTTTTTTTGGATTTATCCGCATTGTAAGAAAAATCAAATGAGTATATTTGGCCCATTGGTGGAATAAACCAGACTGGTTTTTTCCTTAAAAGGGAATTGGGTGTAAATCCTAAACTGTTCCCGCAGCTGTAAGCTCTGCAAACGAATGTCAATATTACAACCACTGGAAACGGGAAGGTAGACATTTTTGGAGTGAGTCAGAAGACCTGCCAAGACAACATAACGCACAACTTTCGGTGAAAAAGTCGGGTGAATCGCTAGCGCTTTTCGTTGCTTCTTTGCCGTTTAATTTATTGTATGAATAAATGGATGTTCATCTGTATTTGTTTTTGTACAAATGCAATTATGGCGCAGAGAATAGATTCCTTGAGTAAGCTACAAACTCCTTTACTCAAAGAGATTCTACTTACAGACGATAAATTGTCGGATTGGACAATTGGCGCTTCTATTTTATCTATTGACAGTGCACTCCGTTTTTACAGTGGCCAAAGTTTGGCCTCCATATTATCTAAAGAGTCGCACTTAAGAATACGTAGCTACGGTGCTTTGTCTACTAGTTCTATTAGGGGCGCCGGAACGGCTCATACGCAAGTTTTGTGGAATGGTTTAACATTAAACAGTCCCATGAATGGGGGGTACGATTTGTCCTTAATGCCTCTCTTCTTCGTTCAAAATATACAAGTACAATCGGGAGGCTTAGGCTCTTTATTGGGCAGTGGTTCAATTGGCGGCTCTATTCATTTAAACCAAGATTTAAAATTTAATCAAGGCAAGCAGCTGCAATTTCAAAGTAATTTCGGATCGTTCTCCAATAAAAGTGTAGGTTTAAAAGCCCAAATAAGTAAGGCTAAATCTGTATTCGATGTGGCCATTTATCAGCAGCAATCCAAAAACAATTTTCCTTATACAGATCCATATACAGATTCTTTAAAAAAACTCAGTCACGCCAATCAGTCGAGTAGGGCATTCCAATCTTCGTTTTCTCAACAACTAAGTTCTAGGCTAAGAGCAGATGTAATTTACTTTTATCAGGAGGCAAATCGTTTAATTCCTCCTACTTTATTCGAGGCAGAATCTACTGCCGAAAAGGAGGAATCGGCACATAGACTTTTACTAAAGACGCAGTACCTAGAGAACAAAACCCAATGGAATACGCAGTTCTCTTTTGCCTCGGACCGGCTTTTATTTGTCGATACCTTAAAAAATACAAATGCCAATCATCTTACTGAACAAATCGGCTTTATGCAATCGGTTCAACTTAAAGCTAATCCTGGGCATCAATTTAGACTCGAGCAAAGTGTACTGCATCAAATCATCTATTCAAAATCAATACTATCGGATGTAAACCATGAAACTCGTTATGCTGTTGGGGCAAATTACCAGCGGATTCTATCCGAATTCTCATCACTTATTCTATCTGCCAGACAGGAGTTAAATGCTGCTGTATTGAGTCCTTTTTTACCCTCTGTTGCTTATAAGTATTCTAGAGGTAAGCAAAATGTGATTGAATGTTCGCTGGGTAGATCTTATCGAAATCCTTCCTGGAATGATCGGTACTGGAATCCTGGAGGCAATCCTGATTTAAAGGCCGAAGACGGTGCAATGATTAACCTAAGTTATGAAAAGTCATTTACCCTAAAGCGTTTTAAAAACACCGCTAAGCTAGGTCTTTACTTTGGTCGTATTTCCGATTGGATCTTGTGGCTGCCCTCGGCGGCTTATTGGACCTCCAAAAACCTAGCATTAGTAGAGCAAAAAGGAGTGGAGCTTTCTTTAAACTCAAGGTATTCATCTTATGTTGGTGTATTTACCTATTCTAATTTATGCTCGGTGCAAAGTGCCCGAAACCTAAGCGAGCGAGCCTCTGGAGATGCTGCTTTAGGGAAACAACTTATTTACATGCCTTTGGTTCAACTAAACCATTCCATTAATTGGCAAAATAACGCTTGGAATACATATTTACAGCATCATTTCGAAAGTGTTCGGTACACTTCGGATGACCACTTTTCTAGTTTACCCGCATACCAAACCCTATCGGTAGGACTCCAAAAGAATTGGCTTTGTAAAAAGTATGATTTTAGTTTAGGTTTTCAAGTAGACAACCTAAGCAATACAAGTTTCCAGATGATGCAGGGCTATGCAATGCCCGGAAGAACCCTAAACGTAAACTTTAAATTTGCTTACAAATAACAAATATCAACACTAATAAACACTAATAAACAACACAATTATGAGGATTACATTATTTTTTACTGCAGCCTTACTAGGTTTAACAAGCGTAGCTCAAGAAGTTAATTTTGATGCGGTAGCCTTAGATTCTACTGGGTTTTGGAACGGTTCTGATTTAAGTGGAGGCTATACTGAAGAAGGTTTTAGTTTTAACAATACCTACGACAGCGATTGGGGTTCTTGGTCTGGTTTTTCCATTTCTAACGTACAAGACGATACAACAGCAGGATGGGGCAACCAATATGGCGTAAGTACAGGAGAAGCCTATAGTGGAACTAATTTTGCCCTTGTGTATCCCGATGCATATATTTCTTTTGATGTAAAAACCTTAGATGGTTTTTACATTACCAACAGTACTTATGCTTCAGAGTCTATGCACAATGGCGATGCCTACGCTAAAAAGTTTGGAGGCGAGTTTGGAGATGACGAAGATTGGTTTATGGTTTCTGTAATTGGTATGCTCGATCTTGTGGTGGTAGATACCCTAGAGTTTTACTTAGCAGATTTTCGTTTTAGTGACAATTCTCAAGATTATATTCTAAACGATTGGGCTTGGCTAGATTTAACTCCTTTAGGAAATGTTAGCTCAATTCGTTTTAATTTAAGCTCCTCTGATATGGGCGAATGGGGCATGAATACTCCCGCTTACTTTTGCATGGACGATTTAAGCGTAAACGATTTAGCACTTGTAGAACAAGATTCCAATGTGCTTTCCATTTATCCAAACCCAGTAAAAAACGAGTTTAGAAGTTCTGTTACAGGACCTCTGTCTATTTACGATTTATCGGGAAAATTGATGATCGATACTTTTGTAGCACAAGGGAACACAGTTTCTGTAAGCGATTTTAAGCCAGGTGTCTATTTTGTGAAAATGGGCGCTTCTGTTCAAAAAATCATCAAACTATAAATTATAATCGATTTATAAAACTAAAGTGCATTGTATGAAAATTGTAGTTGTATTCTTTTTACTGAGCCATTCGGTTATGGCACAGTTTGCTCCAGCTCTTGGTGCAGAAGGCTGCATTGCTATTTCTATGGACTCTCCTTTGATTAGTGCTTGGGCAGAAAGAGGTTCGGTGCAAAGAGGATGGGTTAATTGTGCAGACACGGTCTTAGGAAAAGTTGATTTTGGTAGTGTGGAGGATTGTTTTGGCAGTCCAGATCCTGCTGTTTTAAGCTTGGGCGATGGAGGAAGCGCGACTTTTGAATTTGAAAACACTATTTACAACGGAACAGGTTTCGACTTTGCGGTTTTTGAAAATGGCTTTGACGATTATTTTTTAGAACTAGCCTTTGTTGAGGTAAGCTCAGACGGCATTAATTTTCACCGATTTGATTCGCATTCACTTAGCCCATCAGATCTGCAATTGGGAGCTTTTGGCTTATTGCAAACAGAAAATATTCACAATTTAGCAGGCAAGTATCCGGCGCAATGGGGCACACCTTTTAATTTAGACGATTTGCTGGGCATTGAGAGCCTAAATGTAAATGCCATAAGCCACATTCGTATTGTTGATGTAGTTGGAAGCATAGATCCGCTTTATGCGTCTTACGATGTAAACAACCATCCCATAAACGATCCTTGGCCAACGCCTTTTAGTTCGGGTGGTTTTGATATTGATGCTATTGGAGTACTTCATCAAAATCCTTTGTCTATTTCTGAGCACAAAGAGGAGTTGGTTTTTCCGAATCCTATTTCTGTTTCAGGAACCTTACACATTAAATCTAAGCATACAGTAGCTTCTATTAAATTGTTCGATAACTTAGGCAAATCTTATGTTTTTAAAAACAGCAGCTCTTTAAATTTAGCTGAATTAAACCTGAGTACTGGTGTGTATGTTTTACAATACGAAATCTTAGGCCAAACGATGCATAAAAAAATTAGTGTAAAGCAATGAAATATGTAATCTTAAGTACCTGTTTTTTACTGGTCTTTTCTGCTTGCGATAAGCCTGAAGAAAATTCTTCGGAAGCCTATTTTTTAAGCCGAGGAATCCTCATCGCTAACGAGGGAAATTTTCAATGGGGAAATGCCTCTTTAAGCTTTTATGATCTCGAAAACGAACAAGTGCAAAACCGTGTTTTTGAAGAGGTTAATCAGCGCCCTTTGGGCGATGTATTGCAGTCGATTACCTTAAATGAAAACACCGCTTTTTTGGTGTTAAATAATTCCGGACGTATTGAGGTAATTGATAAGAATACCTTTGAGTTGCTCGAAACAATCTCTGGTTTTACCTCTCCTCGCTACCTTCATGTGGTAAGCCAAACCAAAGCCTATGTAAGCGATTTGTACGCCAATAAAATAGCTGTATTGGATTTAGAAAACTACGAAATTTCAAGCTTTATAGAGTGTGCTGGTTGGCTAGAAGAGCTGTTTCAAATAGACAACCGCGTTTACGCTCTTAACAAATCCAGCAACAGTATTTGGCTTGTAAATACCGAAACAGATGAAGCGGAAGAGGCTTATACTGTAGATTTCAACGTTTCATCGCTTAGCAAAGATGTTTTTAATCGCTTGTGGCTTTGTGGTGAAGCTAATGGAGTTGGGAAAGTACAGTGCTTAGATGCCTTTACTTTTGCCCCAATTTACAGCTACGATTTTGTGGAGGAGTATCCAACTAATTTAGTAGTTTCCGCTTCCGGGAGTGATGTGTATTTTCTCTCAAATGGGGTTTGGCACATCAACGAGTTTACCGACCAAATCACTAGTATTCCGATGATACCGTCCAACAATAGATTGTTTTACGGTCTTTCGGTTCATCAAGATCGTATTTACATAGCCGATGCAATAAATTATGTACAGCAAGGAACCGTTTGGGTTTACAGCAAAGAATCGAGCTTAATTAAGGAGTTGAAAGTTGGGATTATTCCTTCAGAATTTGATTTTATTAGCGAATGAGAACTGCTATAGCTTTTGTTTTTAGCCTCTGTTTTTGTGCTTGTTCTCCAGTTAAAACAGAGAAAACCATTGCGAATTCAAAACCTTTGGCTCGATTAGAACTCGATTATGCGAAAGGTTTTGCCGTAAACTATTTTGAAGGATATCAAGAATTGTTGGTTTTTTCATCGGATAGAAAAGACACCTTACACCGGTATTATTTAACCAATGAGTCGAAAGAGGGTTTTGTGCAAACACCTATTAAAAGACTGGCTTCTTTGTCTTCCGTTTATGCTGCATACATTCACGATTTAGGATTAGAAAACACCTTAATGGCGGTAGATGCAAAGGAGTATATACATGCTCCAACTATTAGAAAAGCCTTTGAGGATAGAGAGATTGCAGAGGTTGGTAGCTTGGATAAATTAAACCATGAGGCTTTACTTTTGGCTCAAGTAGATTTGGTTTATAGCTTTGGATGGCAAGGAAAGAGTACTGCCTTCGAAACCAAATATCCGAACACTTGCTTTGCTTATTCCTACGAATATTTAGAGGAAAGCCCTTTAGGACGCGCCGAATGGATTAAATTTTTTGCTTGTTTTTTTAACAAAGAAACAGAAGCAGATTCGCTCTTTACTCAAATTAAAACCTCTTATGAGCGTTTAAAAGCCAAAGCTTTACAGGTAAAAAATCGACCAAAAGTACTTATAAACATGCCTTTTAATGAGCAGTGGCATTTGCCGGGTGGCTTGAGTTATTCCGCTCATTTTATTAGCGATGCCGGGGCTTATTATCCTTGGGAGTACGATGCCAAATTAAACAGTACTCCATACGATTGGGAGGTGGTTTACCATAAGGCCTTCGATTGCGATTACTGGATAAATGCCGGTGCTTTTTCTTCCTATCAGGAGGTTTTGAAAACTTTACCTGACATGGGTTTGTTTGGGGCATTTAAAAACAAACAGGTATACAATAACAACGCACGCATCAATAATTATGGTGGCAACGATTATTGGGAATCGGGTTTGTTGCATGTAGATGACGTTTTAGCCGATTTAATTGCTATTTTTCATCCAGAATTAATGCCCAACTACAAGCTTGTATATTACAAACCACTGGCAAATGAATAAAGTCTTTTTTAGAATTGTGTTTTTAGTACTGCTTTTAGTTTCGCTTTTTATTTGCGATGTACTCCTAGGCAGTGTTCGCATTTCCATTTTCGAGTTTATAGACTACCTAAGTGGACAGGGGTTTTCGCATGCTTCTTACGAAACTATTTTATTGGAGTACAGAATACCAAAAGCTTTAACGGCTTGCATTGCCGGAGCATCTTTGGCCGTTTCGGGTTTGTTAATGCAAAGTTTTTTTAGAAATCCTTTAGCCGGACCTTATGTTTTAGGTATTAGCTCGGGTGCTAGTTTAGGCGTGGCTTTGGTGCTTCTGTTTTTTTCCGGAAGCTTTTTATTGTCGGTTCCTTTGGCTGCTAGTTTGGGTTCTTTTTTGGTTTTACTTCTTATGATATGGGCTGCTAAAAGATTCCGATCTTCGGTAAGTTTGTTAATTTTGGGTTTAATGGTCTCTTATCTTACAGGTGCTTTAGTGGGGGTTTTGCAGTATTTTTCTAGCGCACAAGATTTACAAAGTTTTGTGCTTTGGGGCATGGGCTCTTTTGCAAAAACCCAATGGACGGACCTGAAGCTTATGTTGCCCGTTTTGCTTTTAGGATTGGCTTTCGCCTATTCGCGCTCAAAAGCTTTAAACAGCCTTTTGTTGGGCGAATCCTATGCACAAAGTTTGGGCGTGTCTTTAAAATCTATTCGCAGAGAAATATTATGTTTGGTAGGTGTTTTAGTGGCTTGGGTTACGGCGTATTGCGGTCCCATCGCCTTTGTTGGTATGGCTGTACCTCATTTGGTGCGCTTGGGTGCAGAAGAGTCCGATCATAAAATAACCATACCCTTAGTGGCACTTACAGGTGCTTGTATTGCCTTGCTTTGCGACATGATTGCCCAGGTGCCAGGCTACGATTTTGTTTTGCCTATAAACAGCATAACCTCTCTTTTTGGAGCTCCTTTTGTTATTTATTTTTTGTTAAAAAAGAATCGTATTGGATAAAAAAACACATTTAAAAGTACGTAAACTTACCGTGGGTTATGCGCAAAAGCCTGTGTTAAAAGAGGTTTCTTTTGATTTGTTTGAAGGCGAATTAATTTGTTTGTTAGGCGCCAACGGCAAAGGAAAATCGACCTTACTAAAAACCTTAATGGGCATATTACCAAGCCTAGGCGGAGGTGTTTTTTTAAAAGGAAAGCCTTTAAACGAACTTTGTGCTGAAGCAAGAGCTCGAGAAATGGCTATTGTATTAACCGATTCTTTAAGCGATGTGAACATGAAAGCACTAGAAGTGGTTGCCACAGGGCGTTATCCATACCTTTCGTGGAATGCAAATTTGAGTGAGGCAGATCATGCCATCGTTAAGGAGAGTTTAAGCATGCTTGGAGCCTGGCAACATGCCAACAGATGGATGCACAGTTTAAGCGACGGAGAACGACAGCGTGTACTTCTAGCAAGAGCTTTGGCACAGCAAACCGATGTAGTTTTACTAGACGAACCCACCGCTTTTTTAGATTTAGCTCATACCATGGAACTTTCGGTTTTACTTAAAAAACTAAGTAGCGAAGCGGGGAAATCTGTACTAATGAGTACCCACGATTGGAGTACTGCCTTGCAAATTGCCGATCGCATTTTTTGGATCGATGAAAATGCTACGTTTCATGTTTTAGCAACCAAGGAACTTAAAAACGGTACCGCACTCAACACGATGTTAAACACTCCTTTCGGAACATGGAATTCGGATAAAGGTCGATTTGAAATTCGTGAGGTTTAAGTATTCGATTCGCTAACGTGATTTTTAGTTTGATTTACTCCGATAGTTAGAATGGTAAGTGTTTGTCTATTAAGTCTATCTCATTTTTTAAACAGTTTGTTTTTTTAATTAAAAAAAATAGTAAATTTTAAAACACTACTTTAAATAGTCAAAAACTAAGTAATAAATCCTATTCGATGCCGTGGCATGTACTTTTATAAATTTAACTTAATATTCACTTTTTTTTAATTAATTGTTTCGTTTGCTGGTTCTTACGATGGTTTTTAATTTAACGTATGTTATCGTATCAGTAATTTTTTTTAAAAGCTGTTTAAAGGTAAATTATTTCTTTTTAGACTTCACAAATAGTTAACACAATTTATATTGAACTTCAGTTACTATTTAATAAAAAATTCTTTTGGTTTTATATCGAAAGTGTTATTTGTTTTTTCCATATTATATAATTTTACTGTCATATTTTTCGATTCAATTATGGTGCTAATTAAATCGATATCTATTTGTTTGGTTCTTAATCCAAAGTATATCGCTTTCAAAGATTGAACAGAATAGCCATAGCTTTTGTTTGGTTCTTTATTTATTAGTCTTAATTCATGTTCTTTAAACCAGAGTATAGATTTATAAAAATAAAAATTATTTAAAATTTCGTCACTGTTTTTTTTTAAAATTTCGTCTATACTAACCATTGGGATTTTTTCTTTATAGATGACTTCACGCTTTTTATTAAATGGATAAAAGTTAGAATCAAATTGAAGACAAAACCCTTGATGTTTATCTGCATAATGAGACCACATTTGTATATTAGAATTAGTTTTTGAAAAACAACATAAACCAACATCTGAACGTCTTTGTCGCATTTTATAAATTTCATCATCAGTCACTTTGTCTACTCCCGATTTTTTTTTTGAAAAAAATTCTTTACATTCATTAAAAT
>CAWVTK010000029.1:0-16778 GCA_963933205.1 uncultured Flavobacteriales bacterium | reverse complement strand
GCGCCTCGTTTGGGACGAGGAGGTCGCAGGTTCGAATCCTGCCACCCCGACTGAATAATTTAAGAGTTCCTTTTTGGAACTCTTTTTTTTTAAATACAAAAGCCTCTTGATAAATCAAGAGGCTTTTGTATTTGTAACATATTTCTTTTACTTTACAAACTGCTGAGCTAATTTTTTGTTTTTGGGTCCATCGGAATAATCATAAAAGCCTTCGCCAGACTTAAGTCCTAGTTTACCAGCAGTAACCATATTAACCAACAAAGGACATGGAGCGTACTTCGGATTACCAAATCCTTTATGCAGAACCTCTAATATAGAAAGACAAACATCTAAACCAATAAAATCGGCTAAATGTAATGGCCCCATTGGATGAGCCATACCTAACATCATTACCGTATCAATTTCCTCTACCCCTGCCACACCTTCGTAAAGGGTATATATGGCTTCGTTAATCATTGGCATAAGAATTCGGTTAGCAACAAAACCTGGGTAATCATTTACCTCTACTGGAGCTTTTTTAAGCTCTTTTGATAGCTGCATTATTTGAGTGGTAACCTCATTCGAGGTAGCATATCCACGAATAATTTCAACTAGTTTCATTACAGGAACAGGATTCATAAAATGCATTCCTATTACTTTATCAGGCCTACTTGTTGCAGCACCAATTTTAGTTATGGAAATAGAAGACGTATTGGAAGCTAAAATTACATGAGCGTCACAAATCTCGTCTAATTGTTTAAAGATCTTAAGCTTTACGTCCATGTTCTCAGTTGCCGCCTCAACAACTAAATCGACGCCAGAGACCCCAGACTGAATGTTTGTGAATGTACTTATATTAGTTAAAGTATTCTCTTTGTCTGTTTCAGAAATTTTCTCCCTTTTAACCATCCGGTCGAGGTTTTTCTTTACAGTATTTAAACCGCTCTCCAAAGATTCTGGAGAAACATCGATTAAAGAAACCTGAAACCCACACTGAGCAAATGTGTGTGCAATACCGTTGCCCATGGTGCCCGCACCAATAACTGCTACTTTTTTAATTTTCATCATCTATTTTCCTCTTCCTTGGAAGACTATTTTAAAGGTGTATATTAAAACTTTTAAGTCGTTAAATATCGACATATTTTCGATGTAAATAACATCGTACTTTAATCTTCCGATCATTTCGTCTACGTTACTAGCGTAACCAAATTTCACCATTCCCCATGAGGTAATCCCTGGTTTTACTTTATGAATATGCTTATAATGAGGTGCTTTTAAAACAATCTTATCAGCATAGAAAGCGCGTTCTGGTCTTGGTCCTACAATAGACATATCTCCTTTCAAAACATTCCAAAACTGAGGAAGCTCGTCAATTCGATACTGGCGCATAATGCGTCCCCATTTTGTAATCCTTGCATCGTTATTCTGAGAAAGTTGTGGCCCAAGTTTTTCGGCATCTACAAACATCGATCTAAATTTAATAATTCTAAATAATTTTTTGTGAATACCTAAGCGTTCCTGGTAATAAAAAATAGGGCCTTTTGAACTGAATTTTACTAATAGTATCGTGATTATATATATTGGGGATAAAATAAGCATAGCCGTAATGGAAAATAACACATCAATAATACGCTTAAAAACAAATTGCCATACGGGCATTAAATCATGTTTAATTTCAATTAAAGGAACATCGAACATAGATTTCATTTTGACTTTACCAGCCAAAATATCGTAATTATTAGGTTTCACCTTTATCAGTACATCAACTCCTTCGAGCTGGTTAATTATTTCTTCTAAAATATGATGTTGCTCTGAACGCTCAATGGCAATTAAAACCTCTTCTATTTTTTCTAATTGAATAATATTTTTAAGATTTTTATACGAGCCTAAATAAGGTACATGAGATTTTAATAAATACCCCTTATCGTCCATTCCATTTACAAAGCCAATTATAAGGTTTCCTCCAGACTTAGAGCTCTGACGTAATGAGGTATACATATCAACCGCACTCTCTGCCCCACCCACAATAAGCGTATTAAACCCTAGAATTCTGTTATGAATTTTATAAACGGTTAATGAAGTAAATATAAATCGGAAGATATAGGTAAATGAAAAGTGTATTGCGTAAAGCACTAATATTGAACTGTAATAGTTCTTATAACTGGGCATGGAATCGTCTAGAATGGCAACAAAAAAGATAACAAGTACGCCAAAAAAAGTATGCACTAGGGTTTGACCTAATTCAATTAATCTTGATTTTCTGTAAACATTTCGGTAATAACCTAATATGGCATAAAGTATAATCCAAAACAAACTAATTGAAACTATACCAAGCCAAAATTTATCATCAAAAGAGATGGGAATATCAACAGCGTACATTTGGGGCTCGACAACCTTTTTACGGTAGACGAAAAAAAGAAACCAAGCTAATGAAGCCGAAACTAAATCAAAATAGATATACTTAAATTGCTGAAGTCTTTTGTTCATTATTCTTCGTGAAGCCATTTGATATTGTCAAAGTAAAATGTGGCTTTTTCTACATTTTGAACTTTTTGCATCCCAATAAAAACCCCAAATTCATCTTCGGAATTTCCCAAATTAACTTGATTCGTCATGTGTACATAGATTTTATTCCAAACACTACTAGAATCTATGTGTAAAGACTCGAATCGGTTAATATTTCCTGTTTCAGCAGATTTAACCACCACGCCAACTTTAAAAGAATGATCACATTTGTAGTCGAGTTCCAAAACAGTTTGGTTGTAAATAGAATTGAGACTTATAAACTCAGAGTTCATTATTTCAAAGAAGTTGTTTAGGGTATCAAGCTCTATAATACCACTTCCTGCTCCTTCAAAAACCAAACTATCTAAATCAGTTTTTCGCAAGCTTGTATCACTAACTGAAGATGGCTCTAGGTTTACACCAGCATCTTCAAAATCTTCAATAAATAAAAAGTCTGTATTGTCTGAATAGGTCGTTTTGGCATTTATGGTAACAGTACTGTCTTTGTAAAGGGTAAGCAGCCTATCGGGAAGAGGCCCCAAAAGAGTATCCAAACCTTTGTATAAAACACATGGTGCGTAAAATGGATATCGAATCCGAGTTGCCGAAATTCCATTAATTTTAATTCCCGCATATATTAAAAACTCGTGCGTCCCACTGGCTATTATTGGTACCGTACAGGGCAGCTCAAAAGCGCCAAGAAAGGTGCCATCCATAGTTACCCAGGCTTCTGTTATTTTTTGCGAATCTGAACCCTGTGTAGAACTTACCTCTAAATCTATGTTGCTTATATGTAAATAAGAGGGAGTTTCGGCTTTAAACTGGTCTTTTGAACAAGAACCAATTAGTATTAAAACACTTGTAATAAAAAACAAACTACTGCGCATCGATTCTATTTTTTTCTTCTTCAGACTTGACAACCTTCGTTTAACGAAATTAAAAGCAAAACATTGTATTAAACATCAACTGTAAAAATACAAATTAATTGGTGTTGACCTTAAACTTAAGAACACTTATTTAAAGGTCAATAATAATAAATTCAGCTGCTCAAAATTTATCTATTTTTTTTGTAAAATAGGATAGGATAAACTTCAGGTTATTGATGTAATCATAATATATTTGTAGCGCCAATATATAAAAAGAATAGTTGTACAATAAAATGGATTTGATCGATAAAGCAAAACATCAAGGAAGCAGAAAAAGACTGATTTTAGAACTTAAAAATATGGGAATAGAATCTTCCAAAGTTTTAAATGCTATGCTTAAAGTGCCTAGACACTACTTTTTAGATTCCTCTTTTGAAGAACATGCTTACCAAAACAAAGCATTTCCGATTGGAACAGATCAAACAATTTCGCACCCCTATACTGTTGCTTTTCAAACAGAGGTTTTAGCAATTAAAAAAGGCGACAAAGTACTGGAAATTGGAACGGGTTCAGGTTACCAAACAGCTGTTCTTTTTAACCTAGGTGCAATAGTTTATTCTATAGAAAGGCAGCATTACTTATTTGACAAAACAAAACAACTTCTAACTTTAATGAAAGTAAAGGCGTTTTTGTACTACGGAGACGGTTATGAAGGAATTGAAGACAAAGCCCCATTTGATAAAATAATTGTTACAGCAGGAGCTCCGTCTTTACCAGATAAGCTGTTTAACCAATTAGCAATTGGAGGAATGATGATCATTCCAATTGGAACTGGCGAACAAATAATGACTCTTATTATAAAGACAACAGAAAAAAGCTTTAAAAAAGTTGAGTTTGACAATTTCAACCAAACGAACTTTAAATTTGTTCCAATGTTAAAAAATAAAACGTGAGTTTTTAAGCAGTACAATCAATAGCTTAACTTTCTTTTTAAATTAAATCTCGCTCAAAAGTCTATTTAGTTTTATTCCAATTTTTATAAACATCTTCTTGTTTAACTCTATTGGCAGGAATTTCTCTAAGGGGCTCACATTCTTTTAACGTACTTTTGCATTCGCTGGGCAATTGCTGGTAAAGTGCGGTACCTTTAGATTTCCAGGCAATCATCTCCGGACTCACATCTTTTACAACTTTTGCCGGATTACCAACCACAATTTTGTTTGATGGAACAATTGTTTTTGCCGGAACAAAACACAAAGCGCCAACGATACTATTAGATCCTATTTCGCAATCATCCATCAAAACAGCATTCATACCAACCAATACATTCTCGCCTATAGTTCCACCATGAATAATGGCTCCATGTCCAATATGGGCCCCTTTTTTTAAAAGTACAGATGTACCTGGAAACATATGAATGGTACAACTTTCTTGAACATTACAACCGTCTTCTATGATGATTTCGCCCCAATCGCCTCTTAAAGTAGCTCCAGGACCTATATAAACATCTTTTCCAATAAGTACATTTCCAGTTACGTTTGCCTGCGGATGCACAAAAGAGCTTTCGTGTATAACTGGCTTATATCCGTTAAATTCAAATATCATTTGGCTCGTTTTTATAGACTATGGTTTTGTTCACTTTCGAATCGTACGCTAATATAAACCTATTTGTTTGCTATTTTAACAGTGTCTGGATAGAAACATTTAAACCGGTAATCTAAACCCTAAGATTGCAATACACTAAGGAACGAAAATTAAAGAATTTTTCACACCAGTATACATCCGTTAGCTCAAATTATTTTGACCATTACAGTTAAATTAAACGCATGGAACTTTAGTTTTTTTTTCTAAAACTTATATTACGATATAATTAAATTATAGACATGGTTAAACATTATAATGTTTAAATTTGAATACCTGATAAAATAAAAAAATGATCTCTTATAAAATACAAACAAAAGACCATCTGTCACTTCATGTTCAACAATGGAATGAAACTGAAAAAGCAAAGGGGACACTTTGCATTATCCACGGCTTAGGAGAGCATCAAAACCGCTATACACATGTTGCCAAATTCTATGCGAATAATGGCTTTCAAGTCTTCAGTTACGATCAACGTGGACATGGGAAGTCCGAAGGCAAAAGAGGGCACACTCCTGGCTTATATTACAATTTAGACGACCTGGAACGCGTACTAAAATCATTGCCTAACCACAACTTATTTTTGTACGGACATAGTTTTGGGGGAAATGTATTGATTAATTTTCTGCTGCGTAAAAAACCGAATTTCATTAGAGGTGCAGTAATTTCTTCTGCATGGCTAAGGTTAGTTAAAAAGCCAAAGTACCTAGAATTTGGTATAGCTAAACTAATGCACAAAATTATGCCTAGTTTTACACAAAACAATAAACTCAGTTCGGTAGACCTATCCAACGATCGACAAGTTCGTTTAGAATACGATAACGATCCGTTAACGCACAACCAAATTTCTTTACGTTTGTTTTTAGACTTTTACCTCGCAGGAAAATGGGCATTAAAAAATACCGATAAACTGTCTGTAAAAACGCTTATGCTCCATGGAGCAGATGACCTACTGGTTTGCAAATCTGGAACAGAACAGTTTGCACATAAAAATACGAAGTACGTAGAATACACAATTTTTGAAGATACCAAACACGAACCCCATAACGACACTAAGCAAGCAGATGTATTTGAGTATACCTTAGCTTGGTTGGAGAAAATAATATCAACTGAAGCTAGTCATTCGAATCTAAAATAAATTTATGGAAAACAACAGCGCTATTAACACCGTGTTATTTAAAAAAGAGATTCAAACCAAACGGGTTAAAAAAGGAACTATTTTACAGAATCAAGGAGATATAAATATTAAATCTTACTATGTAAAAAAAGGCTTACTTAGAAGCTATACCATAGACGAAAAAGGCAAAGAACACATCTTTGTATTCGCGCCAGAAGGATGGATAGTTTCCGATATGGAATCGCACTCAAAAGGATCTCCAGCCCAATTATTTATAGATGCCCTAGAAGATACCGAACTTAAGGTGATTAAAAAAAACATACTAGACCAAACCTCTTCACTCACCTCTACTGAACAAACTAAAGCACACACACTAAACCTGATAAATAGAATTAGTACACTTCAAAAAAGGGTGCTTTTACTCATGAGTGCTTCTGCAAAAGAACGCTACAAGGATTTTTTAATTACATATCCAAATATTATTCAAAGAGTACCGCAAAAAATGGTTGCATCCTATTTAGGAATTACACCAGAGGCTTTAAGTAAAATTAGAGGAGAGATGCTAAAATGAGAATGTATTTCTTAATATAGATTAACAAATAAAACTAAAGTATTGAAGATGTTTGTAAAAAAAATTATGAAAACAACAATCAATCTTTTTACTTCAATTGCTTTACTTCTAGCTACTATAAATAGTACTGCTCAGAATAGAGTTAGCATTGACAATGAAACTTCAACATTAAATTGGACCGGTAAAAAAGTTCTAGGAGAACATACAGGAACTATAAAATTAGCCAATAGCTTTATTGTACTTGATGAAAAAGGTGTTAAAAATGGAGAAATCAATATTGAAATGACTTCAATAACAAACACAGACATGGAAGGTGAATGGTCAGATAAACTTGTAGGACACCTAAAAAGTGCTGATTTTTTTGATACCGAAAAACACCCAAATGCTACTTTTACAATAAACGAAGTGATCCATAAATCAGAAACGCTTCACCTAGCTTCTGGAATACTTACTATTAAAGGTATTAGCAATCCCCTTTCCTTTCCTATTCAAATAAAGAATACTGACTCCATGATGGAAATTACTGGTTTAGCTGAAGTTGACAGAACTTTATACGATGTAAAATATGGTTCGGCATCGTTTTTTGATAGCTTAGGCGACAAGGCGATAAACAACCTATTCGAATTAAATTTTGATCTGAAAGTAAAAACAAAATAACGTTACTTAAAAGTAGGGTGCGATCTTAAAATTTAGAGATCTTTACTAAACTTATTAAATACCTGTATCAAAAATCTTAGCCTTTAAAACGCTAAGATTTTCGTAACTTGCAAAGCTCCTGATAAGGAGCTTTTTTTTATTTAAGAAAACAATAGATTTAAAAAATATATGATACTTAAAAACTATGCTCTAGGGCAATGGACTGCTGGAGAAGGAGAAGGCCAAGCTTTATTTAATGCTATTACGGGCGAAAAAATTGCAGAAACAAGCAGCAAAGGGCTCGACTTTGGAGAAATGATGGTCTATGCAAGAAACATTGGTGGACCTACATTACGTAAAATGACCTTTCATGAAAGAGGTCGGATGTTAAAAGCATTAGCACTCCATTTACTCTCTATCAAAAATAAATTTTACGCATCTAGTGCACAGTCGGGAGCAACTAAACTAGACTCTTGGATTGATATTGAAGGAGGAATAGGGAATTTATTTGCCTACGCCAGTTTAAGAAAACAGTTTCCTGACGAAACTTTTTATGTAGACGGCGAGCACGCACCACTTTCAAAAGGAGGTAGTTTTATTGGTCAACACATATGCGTACCAAAGCAAGGAGTAGCCATTCATATAAATGCTTTTAACTTTCCCATATGGGGAATGTTAGAAAAAATTGCTGTAAATCTTTTGGCTGGCGTACCTGCAATTGTAAAACCAGCTACAGTAACTAGCTACCTTACCGAATTGATGGTAAAAGAAATTGTCGATTCAAAAATTCTTCCAGAAGGAGCTTTGCAATTAATTTGCGGATCGGCTAGAGGGATTCTCGAAACTGTTACCTCGCAAGATGTTGTAACCTTTACAGGTTCTGCATCGACAGGTAGGATGTTAAAATCTCACAAAAACATCATCAACGAATCTGTTCCTTTTAACATGGAGGCAGACTCTTTAAACTGCTGTGTATTAGCGGAAGATGTTAATCCGGGAGACCCTGAATTTGACATTTTCATTAAAGAAGTGCAAAGAGAAATGACGGTAAAAGCTGGGCAAAAATGTACGGCTATTCGCAGAGTTATAGTACCCGCAAACAAAATTGAAGATGTACAAATTGCCTTAGGGAAACGACTAGCAAAAACTACAATAGGAGACCCATCGGTAGAAGGCGTACGGATGGGCTCACTTGCAGGCTTAGAGCAAAGAGAAGAAGTAAAAGAGCGCGTACTAGAACTCTCTAAATCTCAAGAAATTATTTTTGGAAACTTAAGCAATTTTGAAGTCTTAGGTGCAGATAAGGAAAAAGGAGCATTCCTCTCCCCTATATTATTTTTAAACAACGACCCCTTCAATAAAACAGACTGCCATAGCATAGAAGCCTTTGGCCCTGTTTGTACACTAATGCCCTATACCGGAATAGAAGAAGCGATTGAATTGGCTAAAATGGGAAAAGGATCCTTGGTATGTTCCATAATTACAGCTGACGACAATACGGCCAAAGAATTTGTAATGGGAGCTGCTGCAAACCACGGACGTATTTTAATACTAAATGCAAATTGCGCAAAAGAAAGCACAGGACACGGATCTCCAATGCCTCTATTGTCTCATGGCGGACCTGGGCGTGCAGGTGGTGGAGAAGAAATGGGTGGTAAACGAGGTGTTATGCACTATTTACAAAGAACCGCAGTTCAGGGTCATCCAACAAGTATAACCAAAGTAACCAATGTATTTCAATACGGTGCCGCTCAAATTGAGAAGAACGTACACGTATTTCGAAAGCATTTTGAAGAATTAGAAATTGGTGAAACCGTATTTACAAGTAAACGCACAATAACCGAAGCAGACATCGTAAACTTTGCAAACGTATCATGGGATCATTTCTATGCACATACAGACATTACCTCTTTAGACGGAACCATTTTCGAAGAAAGAGTAGCGCATGGTTACTTTATATTATCGGCTGCAGCCGGATTATTTGTGGATGCAAAGAAAGGACCTGTTTTGTTAAACTATGGTTTAGAAGAGTGTCGTTTTGTAAAACCAGTTTATGCAGGTGCAACAATTGGCGTTCGTTTTACGGTTAAAGAAAAAGTAGATCAAGAAAAGCGTTCGGAAGATGATATTTCGAAAGGAATCGTAAAGTTTCTAGTAGATGTGTACGACCAAACTGGAGAAACAGTAGCAATAGCAACTATTTTAACCATGGTTAAAAAAATTGATCAAAGCAACTAAAATGGGAAATCCTATAGAACAAGGTGGCGTAAATGTTAGCCTAGAAAACAATATCGCAAGTATTGAATTTCATCATCCACTGAGCAATTCATTGCCAGGCATAATACTGCAAAAATTAGCAAACACAATTACAGATTTAGGAAATGATGATGCCGTACGTGTTATCATATTAAAAAGCGCAGGCGACAGAGCATTCTGTGCAGGAGCATCCTTTGATGAATTGATTAGCATTGATAGTTTAGAGACAGGGAAAAAATTCTTTAGCGGCTTTGCCAATGTAATAAATGCAGCAAGAACATGTCCGAAACTCATTATTGGACGCGTACAAGGAAAAGCTGTTGGAGGTGGGGTTGGAATGGCTTCGGCAGTAGATTATTGCATGGCAACAAAATTTGCTTCGGTAAAATTAAGCGAATTGGCTGTTGGAATTGGCCCTTTTGTTGTGGGGCCGCCAGTGGAACGAAAAATTGGAACTTCGGCAATGAGTCAATTAGCCATAGACGCTACCGAGTGGCAAACTGCAGAATGGGCTAGAGAGAAGGGATTGTATACCGAACTATTCGATTCTGTAGATGCAATGGATAAATCGATTGCCAAACTGGCCAGCACTCTAGCAAACTCCAACCCAGAAGCTATGCAAATGCTAAAAAAGGTTTTTTGGGAAGGCACAGAACACTGGAATGAGCTATTGCTAGAAAGAGCGGCCATGAGTGGCAAACTTGTTCTTTCTGACTTTACTCGAAAAGCCATCAATAAATTCAAGAAGAAATAAAATGGCAAGTAAAAAGCTAGATAAAAAGACTTTGAAAGAAGCCTACAAACTTATGAGCACGGCGCGAGCCATGTCTGATTTGTATGAAGCCAATGCTTCGGTAACCGGTAAGTATGTTCACGCAACGTCAAGAGGTCACGAAGCAATTCAATTGGCTATGGGTATGCAGCTGCTTCCTCAAGATTGGGTTTCTCCATATTACCGAGACGATTCTATTTTATTAGGCATAGGTTTGCAGCCCTACGAATTAATGTTGCAATTACTGGCTAAAAAAGACGATCCCTTTTCTGGAGGTAGAACGTACTATTCTCATCCGAGCTTAAAGCGAGAGGACATGCCAAAAATACCACATCAATCTTCTGCAACCGGAATGCAAGCAATTCCGACAGCCGGAATTGCCATGGGGATACAATACCTAGAAGCCCAAAATTTAGCAAAAGATTTTGGCAGTGAAATGCCTGTGGTTGTTTGTTCTATTGGAGATGCGGCTATGACAGAAGGTGAGATATCTGAAGCCTTACACATGTCGGCATTAAAACAATTTCCAATTGTATTTTTAGTTCAAGACAACGAATGGGACATCTCTGCACATGCTTCAGAAATTCGTGCAAACGATGTATCGCAATACATTAAAGGTTTTGAAGGGATTGAGCTTCGTACTATTGAGGGTAATGATTTTATAGAATCGTATACAACGGTAAAAGAAGTATTACAAACCATTAGAAAAGAACGGCGTCCCTTTTTAATACACGCCAAAGTGCCTCTTTTGGGTCATCATACTTCGGGCGTACGAAAAGAGTGGTACAGAGATGATTTAAAGGAACACGAACAAAGAGATCCTCTCCCTATTTTACAACAACAAATGTTGGATAGTGGATTTAAACAAAAAGAGCTTGAAGAGTTTGATGCAGAGGCGACAAAATTTGTTCAGTCTGAATACAACAGAGCATTAGAAGCCGAAGATCCAAAGCCAGAAGATTTGTTTACACACGACTTTGCACCTACTCCAATTACAGAAGAAAAAGGGGAAAGAGCACCTGCGGGGAAAGAGCAAACCGTAATGGTAGATGCTGCACTGTTTGCCATTCAAGAAATCCTAGCAAAGCATCCAGAAGCTCTTTTATACGGACAAGATGTGGGCTATAGATTGGGCGGTGTATTTAGAGAAGCAGCTACCTTAGCTCAAAAATTTGGTAACGATCGTGTATTCAACACGCCTATACAAGAAGCTTTTATTATTGGCTCTACAGTAGGCATGTCTGCAGTAGGTTGTAAGCCAATTGTAGAAGTTCAGTTTGCAGATTACATCTGGCCTGGGCTCAACCAGTTGTTTACCGAAGTAAGTCGGTCCTGTTATTTATCTAATGGGAAATGGCCGGTTAGTGCTATTATTAGAGTACCAATAGGAGCTTATGGTTCTGGTGGACCTTACCACTCTTCGTCCGTAGAATCTATTCTAACAAATATCCGTGGAATTAAAGTAGCATACCCATCTACAGGAGCCGATTTAAAAGGTTTAATGAAAGCTGCTTATTACGATCCAAACCCTGTAGTTATGTTAGAACACAAGGGCTTGTACTGGTCGAAAATTAAAGGTACAGAAGGAGCTAAGACAATAGAACCTGATGAGGATTATGTAATTCCTTTTGGAAAAGCTCGTATTGCACTAGAGGCCGATAAAATAAATATTGAAACCGGAAACTCTCTAGTGGTAGTAACCTACGGCATGGGGGTTTATTGGGCAAGCACTGCGGCCAAATCGCATAATGGACAAGTAGAAATAGTAGATTTGAGAACATTAGCTCCCTTAGACACTACTGCGATATTTAATGCGGTTCGAAAACATAATAAGTGCCTAGTATTAACAGAAGAACCTAAAGGTTTTGGCTTTGCACAAGCTCTAGCTGGAGAAATACAGCAAGAGTGTTTTGAAGATTTAGATGCTCCAGTACGCGTTTTGGGGGCAGAAAACTTACCAGCTATCCCACTAAACAGTACTCTAGAAGAAAGGATGATTCCAAATGCTGAAAAGGTTCAAACAGTAATGCATGAAATTTTATCCTACTAAATAATCAGTTATGTTTTTTAGTATAAATGTATAGCACAAAAAAGAGGCTTAAAATTATTCGATAATTTTAAGCCTCTTTTTTTTTTAAACCTATTATTTACTTAACAGCGCTTTGTTGTAATTATCTATAGCCACGAAATAATCTGGATCTTCAAGTACGTTAACATCACAAATTTTTTCAGCTTTCTTAATCAACTTCACACAGTCGATACTTAAATGCCTTAAGTGTATGGTCTTTCCATTCGCTTGGTAACGCTCTGCAAGCTTATTAATAGCCTCAATAGCAGATTGATCCATAATTTTAGATTCTTTAAAATCGATGATCACCTCTTTTGGGTCTTCGGCTAATAGAAATTTAGAATTAAACAGCTCGATAGAACCAAAAAACAAAGGTCCGTATATTTCGTAGTGTTTTACACCGTGTTCATCAACAAACTTGCGGGCTCGAATACGCAGCGCGTTTTCCCAAGCAAAAACTAATGAGGCAACAATTACACCTGCAATAACGGCAAGAGCTAAATCGAAAAGTACGGTTAAAACCGTAACTAAAATAATCACAATGATATCGGCTACCGGAATTTTGTTCCATACTTTAAACGTATTCCATGCAAATGTTCCAATAACCACCATAAACATAACACCTACTAATGCTGCTATTGGTACCATTTCTATATATGCAGAAGCAAATAAGATGAAACACAAAAGTGCTAAGGCTGCAGAGATACCAGATAATCTACCTCTACCTCCAGATTTAATATTGATAATACTTTGACCAATCATAGCACAACCGCCCATACCTCCAAAAAAGCCGTTTACAATATTCGCAGCACCCTGAGCCACACATTCTCTATTTCCACTTCCATGTGTTTCGGTTAACTCATCGATCAAATTTAAAGTCATAAGCGACTCAATTAAACCTATAGCTGCAAGAATTAATGCATAAGGAGTAATAAATGTAAGTGTTTCAAAAGAAAAATCAATCAGTGGAATATTAAACGTAGGCAAACCTGCTTTAATACCCTCTCCGCCTCCAGCAACAATAAAGGACTTAACTGTTTCGGTTTCTACATCGCCAAAAATAACAATTAAGGAAACCGTAATAATAGCTATAAGAGCTGCGGGGAGTTTTTTGGTTAGTTTAGGCAGGAGATACATAATAGCCATAGTTAAACCAACCAAACCAAGCATTACAAGTAAAGGTTTGCCAGCCAGCCATTGGCCTTCACTTTTAAACATTCCTAGCTGAGAGGTGAAAATAACAATGGCCAGTCCATTTACGAATCCCATCATTACAGAATGAGGAATCATTCTAACAAATTTTCCCATCTTAAAGAAGCCAGCTGCAGCTTGAAAAATACCGGTAAGAATTAAAGTAGCAAACAAATATTGTAGTCCGAGCATTGCACCCTCTGCACCCATTGCATTTCCCTCTTTAACCAAGCTAACCATTACAACAGCTAAAGCACCAGTAGCTCCAGAGATCATACCAGGACGACCCCCAAAAATAGCGGTAATTAAGCCCATCATAAAAGCTCCATACAAACCAACAATTGGCGATATTCCAGCAACAAAAGCAAAAGCAACTGCTTCGGGAACCAATGCCAAAGCAACCGTGATTCCAGACAAAAGATCGTCTTTTACGCTGCCCTGATTTTTATCAATAAATTCGAAAGAAGATTTCATTTTTGTGTGGTTTAGTGTATACGATAAGCCGGCGAAGATACACACAAAACTTTTACCTACAATGGGCTATTTAACGAACTAATAATTCATCAATTATTCTAGTCAAAATAACTTTTGAAAGCTCAAAATAATCAATTCAAATAGTAACTTAGCGTTCTAATATTTATGAGCTTAAGATGAAACAACTTATTGAATGTGTACCAAATTTTTCGGAAGGTTCCGATATGAATGTAATCAAACAAATTACAGACGTAATAGAAACCGTTGAGGGTGTAAAATTATTAAATGTAGATCCAGGTAAAGCAACCAATAGAACGGTTGTAACCTTTGTAGGAACTCCAAACGAAGTTATAGAAGCTGCCTTTTTAGCAATTAAAAAAGCTGCGGAACTTATAGACATGAGCAAACATACTGGAGAGCATCCGCGCATGGGAGCAACAGACGTTTGTCCTTTAGTACCTATAGCCAATATAGAAATGGACGAAGTAGTGAAATACGCACATAGGTTAGGTGAGCGTGTTGGTAAAGAATTAGGAATTCCTGGATACTATTATGAAAATGCAGCCAAAGCATCAAACAGAAAAAATTTAGCGCTGGTTCGCAAAGGAGAATATGAGGCTTTAAAATCTAAATTAGTAGATCCAGAATGGAAGCCAGATTTTGGTCCAGCAGAGTTTGCGAAAGCTATAAACTCTGGAGCAACAGCTATTTCGGCACGTGATTTTTTAATAGCATACAATGTAAACTTAAACACCACCTCTACTCGAAGAGCAAATGCGATAGCTTATGATGTTAGAGAAAAAGGAAGGATTAAACGCGTTGGAGAAACACTCTCTGGCGCAATTGTAAAAGACGCTGATGGGAACACTTTATGGACTCCGGGCACGCTAAAACATGTAAAAGCAATTGGATGGTTTATCGAAGAGTATGGAATTACTCAGGTAACCATGAATTTAACCAATATTAAAGAAACACCTTTTCATATTGCTTTCGACGAAACAGCAAAAAAAGCAGCCGCAAGAGGTATTCGTGTTACGGGCTCCGAACTTATTGGCTTGGTGCCTAAAAATGCTATGCTCGAAGCTGGAAAGTACTTTTTAAAACAACAAGAACGTTCTACAGGAGTTCAGGAGAGTGAACTGATAAAAATAGCGATTAAGAGTATGGGCTTAGACGAGCTTAGTCCATTTAATCCTCAAGATCGGATTATTGAATACATGCTTGAGGACAACAGCCAAGTAAAGCTTATAGATTTATCATTAACAGAATTTGCAGATGAAACCGCGTCTGAGAGTCCAGCTCCAGGAGGTGGTTCTATTGCAGCATACGTAGGTTCACTTGGTATTTCTTTGGCAACAATGGTTGCCAACTTATCTGCTCATAAACGAGGTTGGGACCAAAGATGGGAAGAGTTTTCTACCTGGGCAGAAAAAGGCCAGCAGCTAAAAGATGAACTTTTGTTTTTGGTGGACGAAGACACCAACTCATTTAACAAAATAATGGAGGCAATGCGACTTCCTAAAACTACTGCACCAGAAAAAGAAGTTAGAAAGGCTGCTATGGATTCGGCAACCAAACACGCAATACTTACGCCCTTTAGAGTTATGGAAACTTCCTTAAAATCGATGGACATGATTCAGAAAATGGCTGAAATTGGAAACCCCAATTCGGTTACGGATGCAGGTGTAGGTGCACTTTGTGCCAGAACTGCTGTAATTGGTGCTTATTTAAATGTAAAAATAAATTGCAAAGATTTTGACGACAGTAAGTTTGTTGCTGCTATTTTGGCTAAAAGTGATGCTGTTATGGCAAAAGCAATAGCTAAGGAGGAGGCCATTCTTAAAATAACCCTTAGTAAAATTTAAAACCAATGGTCTCAAAGTAAAAAACAGTCCGAATGATTATTCGGACTGTTTTTTTTTATCAAAAAAAGAAAAGCTTCATCATAAGCCGGATTCTGTAATTCACAAGTGAACCTCTATCATTTATCTACAATACTTATCACTAAGCATCTTTAGCGGTCTACCCTCCAAGATTGAGCGAACAACTCTTATTCCCTAAGGAAGCCTTGGTTTACATGACCTTTCATCTTATAAGGTTTACACAGCTACCTTTATTACTAAAAGCACTGGTGAGCTCTTACCTCACCTTTTCACCCTTACCCGAAGGCGGTTTTTTTCTGCTGCACTAGCTGTCATTATAAATAATGCCTAGCCGTTAGCTAGTATAATGTTCTTCGATGTCCGGACTTTCCTCTTCTAAAGAAGCGATAGAGTCAAAAGCTTTTCGCGGTAAATTTACAAAGGATGAATCGTATAAAATAAAGACCGACGCATTATTTTAATGAAGAAGTATAAATTCACAACATTAGTATAAAACAATTAACAATAGATACTTTTTCATATTCATGTAATAATTATTGCTATTCGATGTATTATTATTGATAATTAATAAAAAATACTGTAAAACATGTTAACCTTTTAGATTTAAAATACATTAACCTATATATAACTATATTTTTATAGGTTTATAGTTGTATAAAACCAAGTTCTAAATTCGAGGGAAAGATGACTGGACTTGGTTGAAAGGCGCATTTATATGCGCCTTTCTTTATTTAAAGTTCTGCGCAAATATGATGAAAAAAAGAACAAAACAATGTATTTAATAAGTTTATAAATAGAACGAACCAATAAAAGGTTAGG
>CAWVTK010000028.1:0-16815 GCA_963933205.1 uncultured Flavobacteriales bacterium | reverse complement strand
AACTTGAGTTACCTCCATGATAAATACTACCTATTCCAGTACTCTCAAATTGTATTTGGAAAGCTGTTTCAGGATTGGTGCAAGAGCTGGCATCGTGGTAGATGGTATAAGCTGCTGTTCTGCCTGTTGGTGCGTACATTTTAAAAGACAGTTGGTATGCATTTGAATAAAGGCCTCCTATATCTTTGCCAATATTGTTAAGTCCATCTATGGCATTAATTTCCAAATACTGCATTCCTTCTGGAGCCGAAAAGCTAGAAATATTTGCAGCGAAAGTATCAGCGCAGTAAGCAAACCAATTACTCGATTGTTGGAATAAAAGTGAATCGCTCGTATAGGTTTCAAAATTGTCCGAATCGTATAGTAAACCGTAATAAGATAGGGTAAAGTTTAAACTTAACTCCTGTCCGATAGAATCTGTAATAAGCACAGAATAATCTCCTTGTGCTAAATTTGTTAAACTCTCTGACTCTTGGCCAGAGGTCCAATTAATAGTAAAAGGAGGAATACCAGAAACAATAGATAAATGAATACTACCGTCACTCTCGTTTTCAGACGAAGTATGTATCAGTTCTGTGTTTGCTATAAGTAAAGGAGTACCACAACCATTCGATTCGAGTAATTCTGGTCTGTAATTCTCTAAGGCAAAACGCATTCGGTTGGCTTGACCAATACTGAACATAACCATGCTGGAATCGTAAACATAGTCCATATAATTCATAAACATATCTACCGTTTCGCAAGAAGTTTGAGGATGAACAGGCATGCCAGAATAAGCAGCTTCGCTAATTGGCGTGTCGGTAATCCAATCGTTTAATGGATCGCAGTTACCGCTACCCCAAGGATGTTTCAAATTTAAATAATGTCCTATTTCGTGTACAGCAGTTTTACCCATACCATAATTAGGATGGTCTGTTTCTCCGAAAAAAGGATAATTAACGACTAAACCGTGCTCTTGATCTGGAATGGAAGCTGAAGGAATGTGAGAGTACCCTAAAATAGTAGATGAAATTTTACCTACCCATATATTTAAATAAAAATCGGTATCCCAGGCATCTGCACCACCGGTATTTGAGTATTTAATATTGTTGCTTACAGTAGAAAACACAGAAACATCTGTTGTAATTCTTGTTATTCCATTGGTTGAATATCCCTCTGGATCTACAGTAGCTAAGCAAAATTCAATTCCTACATTTCCTATTAACGGTTCGAAAAAATCTGGTGTAGTAGTTAAATCCGAATTTAGATTATTGTATGTTTTGTTTAATATTTCGATTTGCTTAAAGATTTCTTCATCACTTATATTCATCGCAGTTTCGCTTGTATTTTTCACAATATGAACTACTACAGGAATGGTTAATATTGACGAAACTTTAGGTTTAGCTGCTAAATAATCTTGAAACTGTTGTTCTTCTACATGTAACGATTCTCTAAAAACGTCGGACTCTAACTCGTGTAAATACAAGGAGTCAAAGTTACACCTAGGTATATGGCCTTGCGTAAAACCCAAGGAGGAAAAGCAAAGAGCTAGTAAAATAAGTATATTTTTCATGCAGAAATTTAAAAGTAAAAATACAAAAAATTATGAACGAAAAAGAACTGGAACCCAACATAAAATCCAATGAATAGATTTTATATCTTTAAAAAAAAATGAAATGCAAAAACTTAAAACCCTTTTTAGTTTAAGTCTAAGTATTGTACTTAATTGTTTGGCACAAAATCCTTGTGGAAATATGGATTTATTAAGTGTTAATGATACCTCAATTTGTAACGAGCAAATGGTTGTAATTTTTGCCAATAATGGATTTGAAAATTATGCATGGAATACCAGTGAAAATACGCAAGGAATAGCCATTAACACCCCTGGAACATATACAGTTTCGAGCTCTTTTAATACAAATAACTTAGTGACCAATGGAGGCTTCAATAACGGAAGTAATGGTTTCTCGAGTTCTTACAATTACAATCAATTTAGTTTGTGGAATGCAGGTACTTACTCTGTAACATCGAACGCAGGGAGTGTACATCCAAATTTTGTTGGAACAGGAAATGGGAATTTTTTGGTAGTAAATGGTTCTCAAAACCCAGGGAGTCAAGTTTGGTGTCAGGACATAGAGGTTCTACAAAACACCGATTATAATTTTTCTACAAGCGTAAATACAGTGGCAACCGGAAACTCTGCCCAACTTCAGTTTTCTATTAATGGGAGTGTAATCGGAACTGTATTTAATGCACCAAACAATTTAAATAACTGGAATGACTTTAATGCAACATGGAACTCTGGTACCACGACAAGTGCAGAGATTTGTGTTGTTAACCAGAATATAAGTGGCAGTGGAAATGATTTTGGATTAGACGACATAACATTTACTACTCTATGTTCTGCATCAGAAAGTATTGTAGTTACTATGGGTAATCAGGCAAATGCAACTATTCTTAGTCAAAATGCTTTGTGTGAATCGGATCCTTTTGTTGATTTAAATGCAGTAGACCAAAATGGAATATGGTCCGGAAATGGGATTATTAATACCTCAACAGGATTGTTTTCTCCTGACCTAGCAGGTCCTGGATCTCATTTAATAACCTACAATATTAATACAGCATGTGGAGCAATAGACACAATTATTATTGAAGTTGTAGAAGAATTAGAGACTGAAATAATTGCTCTAAACGAATTGTGTGTAAATGAAAATTCTTTAAATCTTGAAGGATTGCCTGGTCCTGGAATTTGGTTTGGCAATGGAATAAGCAACAGTAGCATAGGTGTTTTCGATCCAATGCTAGCAGAAATAGGTCAGAATACAATTGTATACAGTCCTAGTTTATTTTGTGCATCCACAGCAGAGCATATAATAGAAGTTTTCGATTTAATTCTACCCCAAACAAATGAATACTATGAAATATGTTATGGCGAATCGATTGAATTAGAACTTGATGAACAGGGCTTTAATTCGTTCTTATGGTCTACAAATGCTACAAGTAACTCAATTCTTGTTAATTATTCTGGTGATTACTTGCTTGAATTCTCAGATGAAAATTCTTGCGAACAAGAAATCACATTCACCGTTTTTGATAAGGACAGTTGTGAGCTAATTACCATGCCGAATGTATTTAGCCCAAATAATGATTTAATAAACGATGTATTTTTACCTATCGATTATGAATATGTTTCGTCTTCCACATTAAAAATATTTAATAGATGGGGAGGTATGGTATGGAGTACAAATAATATAATTGAAGGATGGAACGGAAATCATTTTGGCACCGAATGTCTAGAAGGTGTTTATACGTGGCTCGTAGAATTCAAAACAAATAAAGATGTTTACAAAACAATATCTGGAACCGTAAACTTATACAGATAAAATAATTTTAACTTTAAAGCTGCATTGTAAAACCCAAAAAGAGCTGACAATTCAACTCTTTTTGGGTTTTATAATTAGAGAATATTTATCTATTCTTCTATGGTAATTTCTCTGGTAGTAGTACTTCTTACTTGAAAACTACCCAAGGCGTTGTCAAAGTTATCGTTTAACGAAACCAAATTAGACGTAAGAGGAAAAGGTGGTGCTGCTCCTATCCCACTCGTTTCGGTTAATAAAGTATATAAATTAAAGTAGTATAAATAGACTTCTTCTGAGATAGAAGACAGGACTACATTTAAAGTATTTCCCACTTTCAGAGGATCATTATTTACTTCAATGTCAATTTCTTTACCATCAAAAAGATCGTCTCTAAGTATTGAGGATCTTTTAGTACCGCCATTTAAACTAAAGCTAAGTGAATCGTTAACATTTACGTTTAAATGATAAAAGTTTTGTTCAAATGCTTTGTCCTTTACAATTATTTTGCAATAATACCCTTCTTCTGCAAAAGGAGGAGATGCTGGTAAATAAATAGAATAGATTGAATCTATCGGAGGAACAGTTGTGAAATTGTCTTTAGCATTCCAATGGCCTTCTTTTCCTTCAATATCTGCAATTATATCCAGACTAAATTCTTCTTCTCCTAAATAAGGAATAGGGCTTTCAGAAACATAATAACCAAGCGAATCCGGATGCTCAATTAAAGTGTAAGTATCATTAATAGTAACTGTTGCATTGGAAACATATGTCGGGTTTATCTCGTCGTAAAAAGGGCTTGAAAGCGACAGTAAAACACGAGCCGTACCAGAATTTGTTTCGTCGGAAAACTCAAGGTAGGATTCTACCACTAAATTATTACTCCTGTCTATTAAATCAACTTGAACAACAGTTTCACAAGAACTGAATAAAATTATAATTAAGGTAAAGAGAGTTCGGTTTTTCATTAGAATTTGAAATTATATGAAACACTAGGTATAATCGGGAAAATTGACAATTGCACCGCTTCAGTTTGGCCAGGGTTATCATCACTTTCTTTAAAATAAAGCGATGAGGCATTTTTTCTATTGTAGGCATTGTATATACTAAAAACCCATTCTCTAGAATCGTTACCTCTAGGTTTGTAAGTTGCAGCAAAATCTAGTCTGTGGTAATCTTCTAGACGATTCTGGTTGCGAGATCTATTGTAATGAGGAACCGTAAGGCCTTCAAATTGATATTTTGCTACCGGATAATTTGTAGGAATACCCGTAGCAAAAACAAAATTTGAAGAGAAGGACCATTTATTACTAAACTTATAAAAAGCAACAATAGAGATGTCGTGAGTTTTGTCTTGAGGATTTGGATACCAAAGCCCATTATTGATGCCAGGTTCTTCAGCACCAAAGCCTTTTATTAAGGTCTCTGTTCGGGCAAATGTATAAGCCATCCAACCTGTTAGTTTCCCTAGTTTTTTCTCCAACATTAACTCCAGTCCGTAAGCCCTACCTTCGCCATATAAAATTTCGTTTTCTAGGTGATTATTAAACTCCAAATCTGGTGCATCAATATAGTCGATAACATTGTCTAGCTTTTTGTAATACACTTCAGATGTAAATTCCCACATTTGATTTTGAGACGTGTGGAAATAGCCCAAAGCAAATTGTTGACCTATCAAAGGTTTGAAAAATGGCCCCGATGGAGCCCAAATATCTAGTGGAGTTGGAGAGCTGGCATTGGTAATTAATTGTAAATACTGATTTATTTTCTGATAGCTAGCTTTAATAGAATTAGACTCGTCTAATTGATAACGAATAGAAAGTCTAGGCTCTAAACCATTGTAACCTTTGACCAGGTCATTCGGCCCATAAAATAAAGAATCTACAACCGTTCCGTTTTCATACAAGCCAACTGTAGCGTTATAATTTAAAGGTGCATCGTCTTCATAAACCAATATAGTATCGGTTCCCATTCTATAAAATGAAGACCAGCGAACACCCGCTTTTATTAAAATACGGTCTGTAACTTTCCATTCATCTTGCAAATACAAAGCATTTTCGTATGCATATTTATTTCTCATTTTAAAATCAGTAATCGCTGAATTACTATTGGCAGGCTCGATAATACCTGGTTCAAAATTGTATTTATTTACAGACAAGCCCCCCTTAAAATGATGTTTGTTACTTTGGAAATAAGAAACATCGTATTTAAACTGATGGTTTCGAATTTTTGATTCCCAATTAAATTGTAACCCAGCGGGAAGAATAGAAATTAAATAATCGTAATCGTTAAAATTATACGATAAATTAGAAACTACACGATCTGAAAAGAGGTGAAGCCAACGTAAGTTAACAGTTTCATTTCCCCAAGAAGAGGCAAACAGATCTCCAAATTTAAAAACATCTCTTCCCATATAAGAGGAGATGAATATTCTATCCTTAGCACCTAGCCAAAAGTTTAATTTGGTATTTAAATCGTAAAAATACAATTTGTTACTATTAATAGTAGAGTCTCCAGATAAGGCTAAGAAGAGATCGCCATAAGACCGTCTTCCGGCAACCATAAATGAACTTTTATCCCACAAAGGGCCTTCCACAAGCAACCTGCTAGAAATTAAACCAATTCCACCAGAAGTTTCAGTATAGTTTGCATTTCCTTCTTTTTGTCTTACATCCAATACAGAGGAAACTCTGGAGCCATACTCAGCCGGAATTCCACCTTTGTACAATTTCATGTCTTTTATAGCATCTGCATTAAATACCGAAAAGAAACCAAATAAATGGGACGCATTGTACAGAGTCATTTCGTCTAAAAGCACCAAATTCTCATCTGCTGCTCCACCGCGCACGTTAAAACCATTAGCTCCTTCACCAACACTGGTAACACCAGGAAGTAATTGTAAACTTTTAATGATGTCTACCTCGCCACCCACAGCAGCCAATTGCCTTACTGCTTTCGTCTCAAGTCTGTTTACACTCATTTCTATAGAACGAACCTGTTGAGTGGACTCAGACTCTAAGATGACTTCCATGAGCTCTTCTGCATAAGGCTCTAAATCTACATTAAGACGAACACTTTTTGAAAGAGCAATTTCAATAACCTGGTCTTGGTATCCGATAAAAGAATAGGTTAATGTATAATTTCCTTCGGGCAGGGTTAATGAATAAAAACCATAAGCATTTGTGGTTAATCCTGTGCGTGGCTCATCACAAACAATGTTAGCTCCAATTAAATCTTCGGCGCTAGATTTTTCTTTAACGAAACCACTAATGGTAAAATCGTTTTGTGCTACTAAACCCGAGGAAATGCATAGTAATAATAAGAGTATTTTTTTCATCTGTAGTTGTTAAAAGAATCCACCATCCATATCGCCACCACCATCTCTGGAACCGCCTCTACGTTGTTTATTGTTGCTTTGATCGCCAAAGTTATAACTTAAACTTAAGTTTATCGTTTGGGTTTGTCTTTTGTAGAAAAAGGACTTATCAAAATTTGCGCCATTCGTATCAATCCCAAATCTACGTGTATTAAATAAATCACTAATTTTTAATGTGAGCCTACCTTTTTCAGACAAAACCGGTCGGCTGTAAGCTAAATCTGTACTTAACATGGTTTCCATAGTACCTTGACCCACAGAAGTTCCTGGACTAATCCAACCCGAAAGCTGAAGCTTGTGCCCATTACGTTTGTAAGCCATATTAAAGTTGGACCACATACTAAAAGTAGACTCATCAAACTCAGTAGTTAAATTGGATGCGTCCATTTGAGAATGATAGATATTGGTGCTCAGCATAAAGTTAAAGGCTTTTGAAACCTGTTTGGACCACATGAGTTCAATACCTAAATCTAGGGATCCATTTAGATTTTGATAGGTAACTGTGGATACAGAATTACTATCTACAGCAATAAATCTGCGCTGCATATTATTTAAATCTTTGGCATAAACTGAGGCACTAATTGTAGTTCCTTTAGAAAATTTCTGGTAAGCTATTTCAAAGGAATTTATAAACTCTGGTTTTAAATAGGGGTTTCCCATTCTTAAATTAAAGGGATCTGAGTATTCTGGAAAAGGATTAAGAGCATAAAAACTAGGTCTGTTAACTCTCCGAGAATAACTTGCCTGAATGGTTTCTGACTCGTCTAAATTATAGGTTAAATAACAACTCGGATACAATTCGAAATAATCATAATTATACTCAGAAGAGTCGTTTTTGAGTTCTGAAACAGTGTATACATCTTCTGCTCTTAAACCAGCTTGAAGCGCTATAAGTCCAAACGATTTTGCATAGGTTGCAAAAGCAGAATACACATCATCTTTGTAAAAGAACTGATTTTCTAAATTTGAATTGTCAACCCAACCTAAGGTGGTAGAATCTAGTTCAGAAAAAAGATCTTGATCAATTGTTCGGGTTCTAGAACTAAAACCCCATTCAAACTTACCATCGTCTTCATTTCCATAAGAAAAATCGAGCTTAGCTTCAAACTGTCTGTTTATTCTATCGCTACTAATTTGTTCGAACAAAGGGATCGTTTCAATCACTGGATTAAGTCTATTTAAATTAACTTGGGTAAATAAACTCGATTTGTTTTTTATGTTTTGAGATTGATTGATACTAAAATCTAAAAGCAAACCACTCTGCCAGTTTTTCTTTCCGCTAAAATCAATATTCCAATTGTCTTGAGCGGTTTCGGAGTCGGAAAACCTGTCGTAAGTCAAAGAATCTAAAGAGTTAATTTCTAAATAATTAATAGTATCCTTTTTTGACCTTTGAGATGGGCTGTAATTCCCTTGAAGGCTAAAAGAAGTGGTTTCGTTAGGCGTATAATCTAAACCCGCCTTAAAAGTATGAGAATTTCTTAGTTGTCTGCCCGATTTCTCTTGAAATAAATCAAAGGTATCAGCATCAAAATAGGTGTGGTTTTCACTTTCAGATTTAAATCTGGTAATTCTGTCCATATAACCATAAGATCCAAAAATATTCAACTTTTTTGTGCGTCGGTTAAGTAGAGTTGTAAAATTAGTACGGGTTGGAGAACCTACACTAGCAGATACAGTTCCGTTAAATCCGGCCTTATTGTTTTTCTTTAAAACAACATTAATAATACCTGCCATTCCTTCTGGGCTGTATTTTGCTGATGGATTGGTTATAAGCTCAATAGACTCTATCATTGAAGACGGCAGTGTTTCGAGTAATTCCGAGGAGCTTAACATCGAGGGCTTTCCATCTACAAACAAACGTACTTGGTTTGAACCTCGCAGGCTTAAATTCCCATCGATGTCTACTTGAACCGATGGTAATTTTTCCATCAACTCTATGGCTGAACCACCTGAATTAGTAATGTCTTGTCCTACATTATAAACCTTGCGATCAATGCCCTGAACAACCATTGCTTTCTCTTCGATAAGCTCAATTTCTTCGAGTTCTTCAATAGATTTTTTGATTCTAAAATCACCAATATTTATTGGCTCTATCGATTTAGCCGAACTATAGGCAACTTCATTTGGTTCTTTCTTAGGTTGACTAACTTTAATCTTATTTATTAAGGTAGCCTGGTAGCCAATGTATTCTATAAGCAAGGTATACGTTCCTACTTTCACCTTTTCAATACTAAAATTTCCAGAACCATCGCATATACCACCTGTAATCAAAGTAGAATCCTTTGAGTTTAGAAAGCTTACAGCGGCAAAGGCCAAACCCTTATTATTGTCAAAATCTAAAACGGAACCGGATACTTCGTATTCATTTCGCGACATATTACTTGGTCGCTCTTGAGCAAACAAAAATGCTGAGGGGAATAAAAAGAGAATTAAATAAAAAAATTTCATGAATTTTAATTTTTGCAAAATTAAGAATTATTGTTTTAAAACAACATGAAAATATTGAGATCTAAGAGTTAATATTTGTTAAGCATTTGAGAGCCCTAATCATATATATAAAATTAGTTTAATGCTGGAAAAAATAGTTAAAAAAAAGAGTTATTTCAGAAATGTTAGGTGATTACTTTCTTTCGGAATCTGTATATTTGTAAAAATGATAAAACAAGTTACAGAATTAGTCTTAAAAGACGTACGTTTAAATTGGAGAGAACGCTATGCCTTGTACAGCATGCTTTTGTATGTACTTAGCACAAGCTATGTTGCCTACCTAAGTTTTGAGGGAGTAATTAGTGATCATTCTTGGATTGCATTGTTTTGGATCATTGTCCTTTTTGCAGCGATGAATGCCAGCCTACAAAGCTTTAAAAGAGAACTCAACCAGCAAGCACTGTTTTTTTATACTTTGGCCAAACCAAGAGCCATAATTTTGGCAAAAACAATTTACAACAGTGCATTACTTATTGTGCTTACCTTATTAAGCTATGCCATATACAGCCTATTTTTGGGCAACCCAATTACCGCCCAACTATCTTTTATTATGTGCATTGTATTGGGGAGCTCGGCAGTAGCATCTATTTTAACTTTAGTTGCAGCCATAGCATCAAAAACAAACAACAGTTCTGGTTTAATGGCTGTATTAAGCATCCCTCTATTATTTCCTTTATTAATCAATTTAATTAAAACTTCAAAACTTTGTTTAAACAACGAACTTGACTATTTTGCAGGCAATCAATTGTTGTTTTTAGCACTTATAAATATCGTTACAGTTCTCCTCTCCTACCTATTATTTCCTTACCTTTGGCGAGACTAAAAAAAGCTATTTCTATGAAGATAAAATGGTGGAAAATCCTTGGAGTTGCACTTGTACTCTACTCCATAATTGCGGGCTTATTATTGCCTGTTCCCAAACTCAATATACTTAACGAAACCGTAAGAAATTTATACTTTCATGTTACCATGTGGTTTAGTATGATCGTCTTAATGTTGTTATCTATGATTTACAGCATTCGTTATTTAAGTGGCTTTAATAAGCTTCTAGATTTAAAAGCTGAAACCTTAGCCTCTACAGGTTTATTTATTGCAACATTGGGCTTAACTACCGGAATGGTTTGGGCTCAATTTACCTGGGGTACTTTTTGGGTAAACGACCCAAAACTAAACGGTGCTGCAGTAACCATGCTCATTTACTTGGCCTACTTTATACTTCGTAACAGTATAGAAAACGAAGATAGCAAAGCTCGAGTAAGTGCCATTTACAATATTCTTGCTTTTGTAATGATGATTGTTTTTATAGGGATTTTACCCCGAATGACCGACAGTTTACATCCAGGAAACGGCGGAAATCCTGGTTTTAGCAATTACGATTTAGACAGTAATATGCGTATTGTATTTTATCCGGCGGTACTCGGGTGGATTTTAATAAGTACCTGGATTTCAGACTTACGTTACCGAATCAAAGTACTGGAAACTAATAAGGAAAACAACTAAAACGATGAAGTATTTAACAACAGTCCTGATCAGTTTATTTTTTACTACACTGAGTTTTGCCCAAAACAATACAGAAGTTGAAATGGCTGATTTAATGCGTTCTAATGGTAAAATTTACGTGGTAGTTGCTGTTATAGCAACCATCTTTATAGGCTTAATGATTTACCTTATTCGAATCGATAGAAAGGTTCAAAAACTAGAAGAGTAGCATGAAGAAAACCGAAATTATATTAATCCTTTTGGTAGCCCTAATTATTGGCGTAATTATGTCGCTTACATTTAATGCAAGTACCTATATTACCTTTGCCGATGCAGAAAAACAAATGGGAAAAGAGTTTACCGTAATTGGAGAACTCACTAAAAAAAGTGAGATTTTATTTGAGCCTCGTTTAAACATGCTTACCTTTTTTGCAGAAGATTCTTTAAACAACGAACGCAAAGTTTATTACTACGACTCAAAGCCACAAGATTTCGAACGCTCAGAAAAAATTACGATGACTGGGTTTGCCACAGATTCTGGTTTCGTTGCGCGTACTATTTTAATGAAATGCCCTTCTAAGTACAACGAACAACAATACATCAATCAAGACTCATTAATTAGACCTACCTACTAACTATGGAATTTATTGGCGAACACACATTAATCGGAAATTTAGGTCAGGCATTTACAAGTATTGCTTTTGCAGCTTCTTTACTGGCTGCTTTTTCTTTTTATAAAAGTAGTATAAACGAATCTTTAAAAAGTACTTGGTTGCCAATGGCTCGTGGAGCATTCTTTGCGCATGGCATCTCAATACTAGGTGTAGTTAGCTGTATGTTTGTAATGATATACAATCATTATTTTGAGTACCAATACGTTTGGCAACACTCTTCTTTAGCACTGCCTACACATTACATGATTTCCTGTTTTTGGGAAGGCCAAGAAGGCAGTTTTCTTCTATGGATTTTTTGGAATATTATTTTAGGAAGTCTTTTAATTAAAAGAGCAAAATCTTGGGAACCTACCGTGCTTACCATAGTATCCATTATTCAGGTATTTCTAGTATCTATGATTTTAGGCATCTATGTATTCGGTTTAAAAATAGGAAGTAGCCCCTTCGATTTAATACGTAATCTAGAGGAAAACATAGGGTTACCTTGGACAGAAATGAGCAATTATCTTCAAGTAGTCCCTCAGTTTTTAGACGGAAGAGGATTGAATCCTTTATTGCAAAATTACTGGATGGTTATACATCCGCCCGTACTATTTTTAGGCTTTGCACTTACCATGATTCCATTTACCTATGCAATTGCTGGCTTATGGAAAAAACAATATTCCGAATGGGTAATAGAAGCCTTGCCATGGACTTATGCTGGTATAATGGTTTTGGGTACGGGTATATTAATGGGAGGCGCTTGGGCTTACGAGGCTTTATCGTTTGGTGGCTTTTGGGCTTGGGATCCTGTAGAAAATTCTTCACTCGTTCCTTGGATAATATTGGTTGCAGCAGCACATTTAATGCTCATTTATAAAGCTAAAAAAGTTGCATTACCTACTACAATTGCACTTACCTTATTAGCCTTTATTCTAATTATATACTCTACGTATTTAACAAGAAGTGGCATATTAGGAGACACATCTGTACATGCTTTTGCCGGTGGTCTTGCAAGTCAATTATTAGTTTATCTGCTCACCTTTACTGTAGCAACATTGGTTTTGTTTTTTGTTCGATTAAAAAACATACCCACTACCCAGAAAGACGATAAAGTCAGTTCAAGAGAATTTTGGATGTTTATCGCCTCCATGATTCTATTTATCTCTGCTTTTCAAATTACCTGGTTCACCTCTTTACCAGTAATAAACAAGGTTTTTGGAACGCAAATGGCACCTCCTTTGGATGCAATAGCACTTTACAACTCTTGGCAAACACCTTTAGCTCTACTCATTGTTATTTTAGTTGGTATTACTCAATACCTTACTTACACGAGTACTAATCTTAGAAAATTCTTACGGCAAATTGCTTTTAGTCTGGTACTCTCTGGGGTTCTAACCTTGCTTATTGCTTATACGGTAAACATGTGGCATGTACTGTATTTTTCGCTGCTATGGGCTACTGTTTTTGCTGCAATTTCAAACTTTGAGTATTGGCGTAAAATACTTAAAGGTACATGGAATCATTCTGGAGCCTCGGTAGCACACATTGGTTTTGCACTTGTTATTATGGGAGCTTTATTAAGTAATGCAAACAAAAATGTAATATCTAGTAACGATGGGTTTATTGCAAAGGACTTCCCGAGTAATGAAAACATTTTACTTGAGTTGGGAGATACTACCTTAATGGGTAATTACTATGTGCATTATAAATCTGACACATTACTAGGGATTAACAAAACCTACGAGGTTGAGTATTTTAGTTTAAACGACGAAAAGGAATATACTTATGAGTTTACTTTACATCCGTTTATACAATTAAACGAAATAATGGGCAACGTAGCAGAGCCAGCTACAAAACACTTTGCTCTTTACGATGTGTACACCCATTTAACCTATGCAGATACTGATGTACACGACACAAGTAATCCTTACCACCACGAAAGCTTAATAAATATAAAACAAGGAGATTCGGTAATTTACAATCAGCATTTTTTATACTTAGACAGCTTAATGGTAAATGCAAATACCGATGTAGGAAGTGAAAAAGCACTGGATGTAATGTTAATTGCGGCATTAAGAATGCAAAATATGCAGGGTGAGTTTTCCTCAACACAATCTATTTACGCAGTAAAAAACAATACGGCACAATCGTTTCCTGGTTTTATAGAAGAGGATGGTTTAAAGTACAAGTTTCTATTTGACCAGGTAAATGCGGAAGCTGGAAGCATCCAAATTAAAGCCTACGAGCACATTGACAACGAAAAACCTTTTATAGTAATGAAGGCTATTATATTTCCGTATATAAATGTGCTCTGGATAGGGATGCTGCTCATGGCAATAGGAACATTTATTGCCATGATTCAATTGTTTAAGAATACTAAAACGGTAGTTAATTGAGTGCTCTAAAACTTAAAATAGTTATTATAGGAGCTGGAAATGTTGCTTGGCATTTAGGAAAAGAACTTCAGAAAAATGATCAAGAAATTGTTCAGATATACAACCGCTCTGTAGAACCGGCACTTTTGTTAGCACGTAGATTAAAATGCGACTTTACTACGCGTTACGACGATTTGTATGCCGAGGCCGATCTATATATTTTAGCAGTAAAAGACGCTGTAATTGAATCGGTTTCTAAAAATCTACTGCTAGAAGACAAATTAGTGGTTCATACCTCAGGAGCTATAGATCAAGCAAAAATAAAGCATGAGCGCCGAGGCGTTTTTTATCCACTGCAAACTTTTTCAAAGGAGAAAAAACTCAATTTCAAGTCCATTCCCTTTTGCATAGAAGCTTCCAAAAGCCAAGATTACAATACTCTAATGCGCTTGGCAACACTTCTTAGTCCAAAGGTGTATAATATAAATTCGCATCAGAGAAAAGTACTGCATGTAGCGGCAGTTTTTGCCTGCAACTTTAGTAATTTAATGTACATGATGGCAGACGATATTCTTCAAAAGGAAAAAATACCCTTAGATATACTTCAACCATTGATAAAAGAAACAGCATTAAAAATTACAAAATTAAAGCCTAAGGAAGTACAAACTGGGCCCGCTGTCAGAAAAGACCAATCTACCATAAATGCTCATTTAGATTACTTAGGTAAAGGCGTTTCTTTTAACGTATATGAGATGTTAACACAAACTATTACAGCAAAAAATACAGATGAATTATAAAACAAAATTAAAAGACATTAAAGCTTTCATTTTTGACTGCGACGGAGTTTTAACAGATGGTTGTGTAACGCTGATGCCAAACGGAGAACAGGTAAGAAAAATGAATACCAGAGATGGTTATGCACTTCAGTTAGCAGTAAAAAAAGGCTATGTAGTTGCTGTAATATCCGGAGGTAGTTCTGCTGCTGTAAAAACACGCATGACCAAGCTTGGCGTGCACGATGTGTATTTGGCTTGCCACGATAAGGTGAGTGCTTTAAAAGAGCTGATTCACATTTACGATTTAAACCCAAAGCATGTGCTGTATATGGGCGACGATTTACCAGATTACGAGGTAATGCAAGAGGTAGGTTTACCTACCTGTCCGGATAATGCTGCACAGGAGATTAAAAATTTATCAGATTATATATCGCATAAAAAAGGCGGCGAGGGTTGCGTTAGAGATGTGATTGAACAAACCATGAAGGTACAAGGTAAATGGTTGATTGACACGAGTACTACTTCCGCTTAAAATTTAATTCTAAATACACTCTAGCATTATTTAATTAATAACAAGTTAATCATATTGAACATAAGGATATATGGGCGTACCATCTGAATCAAATTGAGGGTTCATCGCAAATTGATACCAATCCACGTAAGGAAAACCATCTCGTATAATCTTGTCTAGTTCGCTACCGCAATAAACGCCTAAGGTATCTTCTGAAGTATAACAGGTGTAGCAGCAAGAATTATTGTCTACACTAGCCTCTTCGTTGTAATTGGTTGCCGTATAATCTAAACAACCGTGTTCGTTGTTTTTACAGGAAACAAAGGATAGTGCTAGTATGAATGTAAAAATTATTGAGTTTTTCATAATTGTATGGTTTGTTAAATTAATGAGTATTTGTTTTGGCTTATTAGGCATTTGTTTTAAGACTTAAATTGGATGTCTTACTTTAACTTGCCTGTGCCGTAACATTATTAGTAACAAGTTACTGTATCGGTCAAAATACCATAAATAGGTTCACCAGGGGATACAGCACCCGGAGTACCTGCTAAAACATATTCACCATTTAGAATCCATAAATAAACTAATTCTGATTGAACATCTCCTATAATCTTGTCTAGTTCACTACCGCAATAAACGCCTAAGGTATCTTTTGAAGTATAACAGGTGTAGCATCAAGAATTATTGTCTACACTAGCCTCTTCGTTGTAATTGGTTGCCGTATAATCTAAACAACCGTGTTCGTTGTTTTTACAGGAAACAAAGGATAGTGCTAGTATGAATGTAAAAATTATTGAGTTTTTCATAATTGTATGGTTTGTTAAATTAATGAGTATTCGATTTGTTTATCGCCAAATTAAAAGCAGAAATAAAGAGCTTAAAACCAGTGTTGAAACGCTAAAATATTCATAAAAAAACAATATTAATTTAAAACGAATAGCGCATTAAATTTATTATTTAGGCGTATTAAACAGAGCTAGTAAGAAGGTGTTCAAGGTTTTTAATAACAGTTTACATCTACAGTAAAATCCATCATAACCGGCAAACCATCAAGTCCGTAAGCTGGAAATGCATCTTGAGTTCCTGGTAAAACATAGATCCCGAAAGAGGTAGACCAAATATGAATGTCTTTGTAAACGAAGCCATTCTCCTCAAAGTCTATCAAATCACTACCACAAAAATCTCCCAAAGTATCAATAAGAGGTTCAGCTCCAGCGTAACAAGTGTAACAACAAGAGTTGTCGTCTGTATCTGCACGATCGTTATAATTTGTAGCAGTGTAATCCGTGCAACCCTTACCATCGTTTTTGCAAGAAGCAAATAATAACAATGCGAAAAGGAATGTAAAAAGAATTGATTTTTTCATAATTGTATTTTTATAGTTATAATTGTGTTGTGTCTAGTTACAGATTACAGATGCTTCATACATCATTTTTATGGGTTCATCATTTTCATCGAAAGCAGGAATAGCATCTGGAGTATTAGGTAAAACAAATGCACCATCAAGAACCCAAAAATGAAGACTGTCGTACACAAAACCGTTAAACATTAAGTCAGACATTTCATTTCCGCAATATTCTCCTAAGGTGTCTATTTCAGTAAAACAAGTATAGCAACAAGAATTGTCATCTACATCAGCATCAATACTATAATTAGTAGCTAAAACATCTAAACAGCCTTTATTTTCATCTTTGCAAGAATAAATAAGCGAATACGAAGCAAATAAGAACGTATAGAGTATTAACATTTTCATGATTAACTGTAATTATTTAATAACAGATTACTGGTAACGTAAGGTCCATTAGAAGGGGTTC
>CAWVTK010000027.1:0-16942 GCA_963933205.1 uncultured Flavobacteriales bacterium | reverse complement strand
AAGCCCCAAAACCGAGAATCTTGAGAATGATGTCTGTTGTCGCCTAGCATAAAATAGTAGTTCTGCTCAAATGTATATTCTGTTACCTGAGTTCCGTCTAGGTATATGCTGTTGGCTTTAATTGCTAGCGTATGATTTTCGTATTCAGAAATAATCTTTTGATAACAACTAATATTTACAGAGTTAAGCTGAACAGTACTGCCTTTTTTTGGTGTATACAAAGGACCGTAATAATCTCTATTCCAGTGTAAACTAGTATCTGATGGGAAAACTGAAAGATCTGTTTTGTTTTTAGGATTGGTATTTTTTACAAAGCTTAAGCGTGTATCTATTTCCAAAATTTGACTTAATTGATTGCTGTCTAAACTTAAAATCCATCGATCGTTTACGGCTCTTCCCCCTAAGTGTACGCCGTATTTATTTAGTAAATCCCAGTTTATTGTTTTGTTCGGATCAGAAATTACATAGTCAAATTGCACTGGGCTAAACTCCTGGTTAAGCGCACCGTTTTGAATTAATAAAGTATCTCCTGGTAGCGCAGCACAACGTTTTATAAAAACCATTTTATCTTTTACGGCGCCTTTTTCTAAAGGATAATGAAAAGCTATAACGGCTCCTTTTTTAAGGTTTAGTAAGTTGCCAAATAAATTGTTTTGCCATTTATTAACAAGTACGTAGTCGCCCTGAACTAGGGTTTTATCCATAGAGCTTGATGGAATTATAAAAGGTTGATAAACAAAAAGTTTAACAAAAAATGCTAGGCAAATTGCTGCAATTATCTTGAGTAAGTGCATTAAGTTGTTTTCTTTTTAAATACAAACCTTTTTAGCAAGTTCCAAATACCTAAAAGTATTAAAAAGTGTATTAAATAGGATTTAGGAGTACCATCTCCATGAATAAAGGTGAACATTCTATTCCAGCGAATTTTACTCAAGCCTTTTTTGTTAGGATCTATACTTAACCAATTAAATACGGGTTTCCCTACCACATGATTTTCTGGCACAAAGCCCCAAAATCTAGAGTCTAATGAGTTGTGTCTGTTGTCTCCCATCATCCAAAAATAGTTCATGTTAAAAGTATAACTGGTACTTAATACATTGTTAATGTATATACCGTCTTCCTTTTGTTCCAAATCATTTTCTTCGTAATAGTCAATAACTTTTGCATACATCTCTAAATTAGCCTCAGTTAATTGTATTGTAGCTCCGGCTTTAGGAATGTAAATAGGGCCGTAATTGTCTGTGCTCCAGTTGTAAGTATTGCCTTCTGGAAACATAATCTCGCCTTTTTGACTTGGCAGTAAGTTTGGTTTACTTACACTAGTAACAGTAGAAAGTGATTGTAGTTTTTCAACATTTTCATCGGTTAACATCATTAAAAACACACCCGTACTCGTTTTTACGCCTTTATAAGTAGCCAATACATTTGCATTTAACTTTACGCCTTGTGTAATAATTCTGTATTTGTTTAAGCTGTCAATTGGATCTACATTTCTAATATAAGCTTGGTCTTTAAAAAGCGCAACCTGATCTTCGGCCAATTCGAACTCGTACTCGTGTAGAGGATACACTTCGGTAATTTCATTTTCGAGCAGAAATTTTTGTCTGAAACCATTCCCATTCGTACTAACTATATAGCTAAATTGACCGTGCGATCTATCTGGTAAGCTTTGTTCCTCTCCATTTATATATACTTTTTGATCTACAATTTCTAAAGAGTCTCCAGCAATACCGATGCATCTTTTTACATAGTGCGTTTTTTTATCAAAAGGCATGTTTTCTTGCATATCATCTACAGGGTAATTAAAAACCACAATGTCGTTGTTTTTAATTTTTGTAAATCCGGGCAGCCTATTGTAGCCTAATTGTAAGGATTTAGAATAGGATAATGTGTTTTTGGTTCCAACCAAAACATTGTGCATAAACGGTATAGATAAAGGTGTGTTAGGCACATTAGGACCATAATTTAATTTACTAACCAATAAATAATCTCCAATTAACATCGATTTTTCCATAGACGATGTAGGGATTACAAAAGGTTGAATAATGTAGGTATGAATTAAGGTGGCTCCAACAACAGCAAAAAGTATGGCATTAAACCATTCTTTAAAAGCCGATTTTTTCACCACTTCCTTAACAGGTCTTTTTTTCCAAAAAATCCAATTAATATAATTCCAATAAAAATAATCGGCAATAGCTAGAAGCCCAAAATAAAACCAGTTTAAGCTAAGCAGCTTAATGAGTATAATGTAAACAATACAGCTTACTATAAATTGGATATGTTTCTTAGTATTCATAGTTGTTTTTTAAGGTGAACAATACGTATGGTAAACGTTAATTATGTTAATTATTTGCTTTATTTCAAAATAAAACATCTTTCATGCTAAAGAGGCCCTTTTTATTCAGAATCCATTCGGCTGCTACAACTGCACCAAGAGCAAATCCATTTCTCGAATGCGCCACATGCTTTATGCTTAAGGTATCTACTTCAGATTGGTAGCTTACAAGATGCGTTCCTGGCACCCCGTCTTCTCTCAAGGCCTCAATTGTAAGTTCGTTTTTAGACTCGCTTGTGTTTAAAACCCATTGGTCTTTTTGCTCAGTAGTTGTAATAATTTGATCGGCCAATGAAATGGCGGTTCCACTAGGCGCATCTAATTTCTGACTGTGATGTATTTCTTTTATACTAGCCTCGTACGTTGGGTGTTTTGCCATTAGTTTAGCAAGTTTTTCATTCAATTCAAAAAACAAGTTTACGCCCAAGCTAAAGTTTGATGCATACAAAAAAGCGCTGTTTTTATTAGTACACAAATGATGAACTTCGTTTAGGTTTTTTAACCATCCTGTAGTACCGCAAACCACGGGTGTGTTTGTGTGCAAAGCCTGTTCTATATTGTGTTGTGCCGTATTTGGAAGGCTAAATTCTATGGCTACATCAACCTGATCAAAACTTTTACTGTTTAAAGAATTTTGATTTGCTGCGTTAATTTTGAGTACAATTTCATGCCCTCTTTCTAAAGCAATTTTTTCTATTGCCTTTCCCATTTTTCCGTAACCTAAAAGTCCAATTTTCATTTTCAGAGGTTTAAAGTTAGCGCTAAAGCGTATTGGTTTTGATTATGTAAGCGTAAAATTTTTGGTGCAATTCTTAAACTCAAATTATCGTTTACATTAAAGTTAAATAAATGAGCATCCACCGAAGCGTCTACGATGTTGAGTAAGTATATTCCGACCATAATAATATAGCCCAAATCTCTGTTTTTACGATGGTAGTTTTTAATGGTAATTAAATTACCTTCTGTATAAATGCCCGCGTATTCATCAATAGTATTCTCATCAGAATCGGTTCTGTATTGGTAAGCTTTACGGTAGGATAAATACTTTTTACGGTTCAAGTTTGCCACATACAAGGCAGTAGCCATAGCTGCATACAGAACGGGTATTTTCCAATATTTTTCGTTGTAAAACTGTCCAGACCCAGGGAGTATAGCCGAGTAAATACTCGCTTTTACAGGAGATTTAATTATCTCGATTTGCTGCGACTTACTACTTGTATAAAAACAAAGCAAGCTAAATAAAAGTATTATCCGTTTTGAAAGCATTGAATAATATGTTCGAGTTCTTCTTCATCTTTAAAGGAAATAATTAATTTTCCTTTTCCGTTTTTTTGAAGTTTCACCTCTGTTTTACTTTTAATTTTTGCCTCAAACTCTTTGGTAAGTTGCTGTACCGAAAAGGGGAGGGGCGATTTTGGCTTAGATGAAGTGTTTACGGGTACTTTTATACTGCGCTTAACTCCTTGTACTAATTCTTCGGTTTGCCTTACCGACAAACTACCGGCCAAAATTTCCTTATACAATTCTAATTGCGAGGTTTCATCCTCAATATTTACAAGGGTACGTGCATGTCCCATCGAAATCATTTTATCTCTAATGCCCGCTTGCACAATTGGGTTTAAATTTAACAGTCTAAGGTAATTACTTACAGTAGAACGTTTTTTACCAACGCGTTCACTCAGCATTTCTTGTGTAAGATTACATTCGTCTTGAAGTAATTTGTAGCTTAAAGCCACTTCAATGGCGTCTAAATCTTCTCTTTGCACGTTTTCTACCAGTGCCATTTCGAGCATTTCTTGATCGTTGGCAATACGAACGTATGCAGGAATTCGAGTAATACCTGCAATTTTACTGGCTCTAAATCTTCTTTCGCCAGCTATTAACTGGTACTTATCGTAGCCCAATTTACGTACTGTAATGGGCTGTACAACACCGAGTACCTTAATGGACTTGGCCAATTCGTTTAGTGCGCTTTCATCAAAATACGTGCGTGGCTGAAATGGATTTACTTCGATGGTACTCATCAAAAGTTCGCCTACAGTTCCAAGAGGAGTCTGAGCATCAGAACTACTCTTGGATTGAGTAATGTCGGTGTTTGGATTGCTTAATATGGCAGACAAACCTCTCCCTAAAGCTTTTTTTTGTTTTGCCATCGTATTATAAAGATTCGTTTTTTTCTAAAAATTCTTGTGCCAAATTAAGGTAGTTGATGGCTCCCTTGCTTGTAGCGTCGTATTTAATAATACTTTCGCCGTAGCTTGGTGCCTCACTTAGTCTTACATTTCGCTGAATGACTGTTTTAAAAACCATGTCTTGAAAATGAGTTTTCACCTCTTCGATTACTAAATTTGACAGTCGTAATCTAGAGTCGTACATGGTTAAAAGTAACCCTTCTATGTCTAAATCAGGGTTTTGAATGTTTTGTACACTCTTAATGGTGTTCATTAATTTACCCAATCCTTCTAAGGCAAAATACTCACACTGTATTGGTACAATGATAGAATCGGCAGCAGTTAGCGCGTTTAATGTAATGAGCCCTAAAGAAGGAGCACAGTCAATAATTATGTAATCGTATTCCTCTCTAATATCTTTAAGCGCGGTTTTTAACATAAATTCGCGTGCTTCTTTATCAACCAGTTCTATTTCGGCTCCAACTAAATCTAAATGTGAGGGCATCACATCTACGTTAGGACTAGACGACTTTTGGATGCATTCTAGGGCGTTTAGTTGATGCTCCAAACACTGATAAGTGCCGTTGTGGTTTCCATTTGGGTCTATACCAAGCGATGAGCTCGCATTTGCTTGCGGGTCTGCATCAATGAGTAATACGTTCTTTTCCAGCACTCCTAGGCATGCAGCTAGGTTAACAGAAGTCGTTGTTTTACCAACGCCTCCTTTTTGATTTGCTATTGCGATTATCTTTGCCATATATAAAATGAATTTATGTATTTTTAAGCCTTTAAAAATACGAAAAGTCCTTGTTAGACTTTGGTATGATTTATCTTATGTTATCAACATTTTAGACACAATTTTCAACCATATGATTACCATTATTTCTGCCACCAATAGAAAAGACAGCTTATCTTTAAAAGTAGCTCATTTTTACAGTAGCTTATTAAAAGCTAACAACACACCAAATCAGGTTTTGGATTTAGGCGATTTGCCTAGAGATTTTATGTTCTCGAATTTTTACGGTGCTTCTACAGATGAATTTTCTTCGCTAGTGGATACTTATATAAAATCGGCAGATAAGTTTGTGGTAGTTTCTCCCGAGTACCACGGTAGCTATCCGGGTGTATTTAAGTCTTTTATAGACTGCATCGGAAGCGATGGTATAAGCAGTAAAAAGGTTGCATTAGTTGGTGTTGCTACAGGAAGAGCTGGCAATATAAGAGGAATGGATCAGCTAACTTCTTTATTTCATCACCTTAAAGCTGAGGTTTTTTCTTCTAAGCCTAAGTTGTCTCAAGTGCATAAGTTACTCAACGATCAGGGCAAAATAGAAAATCCTGAAACAGTAGCACTGCTTCAGGATCAAATAGAACGGTTTCTTAAGTTTTAATTAGGCTTTCTCTTCTTTCTTTGAAGTTGTTTTGTAGCCAAATAACTTTTTGTCTTTAATTAAATTATCCACATAAGCTGGCACGAGGTCTTCCCATCCCTTAATTCCATTTTTAATCATTCTTAAAACTACGGGAGAAAAAATGTGAAGAACCTTCGGATCGTATCCTATATCAACAATCCTATTGTTGTAAATAAGGTAGTCGTATAGCGGTCTAAACCTAGGGTGAATTTCTAAGTTAGTTGAGTTCGTAAGAGCTCCATCTACTTGCTTTTGGTAAGGATATAAATAAACCTTCAAGTCTCTGTTAAACATTCTTCCAAATGCTTCGAGTATGCCTCCGCTTAAGTGTCGGTAATACTTTTCCTCAAATATTTGTTTTAAATTAGGAACTCCTAAAATAATACCCATTCTTTTGGAAGTAAACTTGCTAAAATAATCCAGTAGTTTATAGTATTGTTGGTAGTTAGAAATTAAAACAGTTTGACCTATAGAGCATAAAACATCTGCTCTAGCTAAAAAATCTTGTTCGTCAATTTCTCCTTCAGAAATTAGATTGCTTAAGGTTATTTCAAATAAAACTTGGAGGTTGTCCTTTTTAACTCTTTTCTCCATCGAAAACTTTGTATAACCATTTCGAATCATGTCTATATTAACCTTAGTAACAGGCCTAAAACTCCCTCTAATAGCTAATATGTTTTTTTTGTAGAGTACTTCTGATGGTTGTAAGTTTACTCCGTCCGGACCAAAAATAACGGCATCGGTCATCTTTTCTTTTACCAAAAACAAACTGAGTAACCGGTTGTCAACATCTTCAAAATCAGGACCATTCATTTGAATCATGTCTATTTCGATATGCCCTTTACTGATGTTGTCGAACAGTTGTTTGATAAGAGTTTTAGGGTCGTTGTGGTGAAACATGCAACCGTAAAGAAGGTTTACGCCAAGTATACCTGCACTTTCCTGCTGTTGTTTCGCTTCTCGCTCGTGCATTAAAAAGTGCAGTACCACATCGTTAGGCTCCGAGTCTGGATTTAGTTGAAACCGAAGTCCCATCCAGCCGTGTCCGTCTGTTGTTTTTGAGAAATTTATGGTGGCTACATTGTTGGCAAAGGAGAAAAACCTTTTGTTTGGGTGCTTTTCTCTGTCTAAACGCTCTGAGATTAAACCGTATTCGTGTTCAATCATTTTTTTTAAACGAGACTCGCAAACGTATCTTCCATTTGCTTCCTTGCCATAAATGGCATCGCTAAAGTCTTTGTCGTATGCCGACATGGTTTTGGCAATAGTCCCGGAAGCTCCACCAGCTCTAAAAAAATGACGAACAACTTCTTGTCCAGCTCCTATTTCTGCAAAGGTCCCGTAGAGCTCAGGGTTGAAATTGATTTGTAAGGCTTTTTGTGCTGGCGTTAAAACAACGTTTTTCATAAGATTCTTTAATTCATTAGACAAATGTAAATGCCCTATTTTACATAGCCAAGTAATATCATGTATTTGTTCAGTTTTCATTCGATTAAATCGAATATATTTGTACTATGAAATTAACTTTTTTAGGTACGGGTACTTCTCAGGGTATTCCGGTTATAGCTTGCGACTGTGCAGTTTGTATTTCTTTAGATGAAAAGGACAAAAGGTTACGGACTTCTGTAATGATAAGTTTAAACAATGAAAACTACGTAATTGATACTGGACCCGATTTTAGGCAGCAAATGCTTCGCGAGAAAGTGTCTAATCTTAGAGCTGTTTTGTTTACACACGAACACAAGGACCATGTAGCTGGTATGGACGATGTGCGCGCTTTTAATTATAAGCATCAAAGAGATATGGATGTTTACTGCGATTTAAATGTGCAAAAAGCGCTTTACCGTGAATACCCGTATGTATTTTCCGAAAACAGATATCCTGGAGTGCCTAAAGTAAAACTGCATCAAATTTCTAAGGACAATTCTTTTACCATAAACAATACTGTATTTACTCCTATAGAAGTTTTACATTACAAATTGCCTGTTTTAGGTTTTAGAGTAAAAGATCTGTCTTATATTACAGATGCAAAAACAATATCTGATGTAGAATTGGCAAAGGTAAAGGGTTCGAAAGTATTGGTGGTAAACGCATTAAGAATAAAGGAACACATTTCTCATTTTAACTTGAGCGAAGCCCTAGCGATTATTGCTCTAGTAAAGCCTGAAAGAGCCTACCTGACTCACCTTAGTCATTTAATGGGAACACATGAGGATACACTTAAAAAATTACCCGAAAATGTTTTTGTGGCTTACGATGGTTTGGTAGTAGATTGTTAAGCATAAAAAAACCTCGCAAAATGCGAGGTTTTTTATTCTGGAAAAAAAGTAATTAGTTTACTTTTCCACTTAAATCAGCACCAGCTTTGAACTTTACAACGTTCTTAGCAGCGATTTGAATTGTTTTACCAGTTTGAGGATTACGACCCTCTCTTGCAGCACGTGCTGAAATTGAAAATGATCCAAAACCAACTAAGGCAACTTTTCCACCTTTAGCAAGAGATCCAGCTACAGATCCAGTAAATGAATCTAATGCAAGTTTAGCAGCAGCTTTAGAGATACCAGCATCACTGGCCATAGCGTCGATTAATTCTGACTTGTTCATAATAAACAGTTTTAAGGGTTAATGTTTTATGCATTTTTTTTGAATGCTTTACAAATATAGACTATTGTTGAGATTGCACAAGTTTAGGGTACTCAAAACCACTACTTTGTTAATAAAATTGGGCAATTGTTGATAAATACGATTAAATTATACCTTTTTTTAAATAAAATGAGTAACAATGTGCCTTAACAAGCCTTGTGTTGGTTAAGAATAGAGTTTCCATTTAAAAAGGACTGTATTTCCATTTTCTTTTTGCCTGGGGTTTGAATTTCGATTAAACTTAAGTACCCGTCTGTTGTGTATATTTTTAATTCTGATTTTGTAGCTTCAATACTGCCTGCTTGTTTGTTATGTTTACTAATGGCGTAAGTGCTTTTATGAATCTTTACGACCACATCCGCATGACTAGGGTGTGTAAATGTTGTCCAGGCTACTGGGTAAGGACTTAGGCCTCTTACATGATTGTGGACTGCAAGAGCGCTTTTATTCCAGTTAATCTTACAGTTGTCTTTAAATAATTTTGGAGCGTCCTTAAGAGGCTTATCTTCCCTTTGAATTTCTGCCTTAATCGAATTGGCAAAAATTGCATCGCATGTTTCTGTGGCAAGTTCGGCTCCTAAATGCATGAGCTTGTCGTGAATATTTCCAGCAGTTTCATTTATGGCTATTTCACATTCTTTGTAGAGAAGAGTGGCACCCGTATCAATTTTTTCGTCTATAAAAAAAGAGGTTACGCCCGTTTTTGTTTCTCCATTTATTATGGCCCAATTTATTGGGGCTGCTCCACGGTACTGAGGCAGTAATGATCCGTGTATGTTAAAAGTACCGTACTTAGGCAGGGTCCAAACTTCTTTGGGCAACATTCTAAATGCAACAACTATAAATAAATCTGCATTCAGCTCCTTTAATACATTCAAAAAATGGCTGTCTTTTAACTTTTCAGGCTGTAAAATAGTTAAGTTTTGTTCAACAGCGTACTTCTTAACATCACAAGCTTGTAATTTGTGTCCTCTACCTGCTGGGCGGTCTGGCGGACAAACAACAGCCACTACTTGGTATCCACTCTGGTGAATGTGTTTTAGTGAGGCTACTGCAAACTGGGGTGTGCCCATAAATACAATTTTCTTCTTATCAGTCATTTAGTTTTAATTTATTGCCTTCTTTAAGTACTGTATTTTCTTCTAGTAGCTTTTTTATTTCGTCTAAAATTACCATTTCTTTCAGTTTACTGTACTGTCCGATAAAAGAAGTCATATTTAGGGTATTTACCTTTAAGCGTTTTAAAATTTCTGCTCTAATGGTATTTCTAAAGTCATCGCTACTTGTTTTATTCGAAATGCAAACATCGCAAATACCACAGTCTTTACTACTTTTCTCATCAAAATAATCCAACAATACCACCGATCTGCATACCTCAGTATTGGTAAGGTAGTTGTTCATGCTTTTTAGTTTCCCTATCAGTAGAGCTTTTCTTTGCTCAAAATGCTCTTTAGATAAGGTTAGGTGTTTGCTTTCGTGTCTTGCCGAGAGGTAAAAAATTTTACCCTTATTTGTTCGTGGTCTGTAATTTAGTATGTTTTCCTGATGTAATTGACTTAAAATTTTATGTACGTACTTACTATCTTTTCCTATTTGTATGGCCAACTTTCGTTCATTTATATCAGCGGCTTCGTCAAAAATATTCGGGTAAATTCTAAGTACTAATTGAAGTAACTCGCTTTTTTTTGACTGGTTTGTTTGATAGTTTAGTACTACAGATGCCGAAACAATTATTTGTAGACTCGCGAACTGTTTTTGGTAGCTTTCAAATTTAAGATGTTCTTCTTTTTCAAGAATTTGAAAAGCTTTAATGCATTTCTCTTGAGGTAGCTTTGTGTGTTCGCAAAATTCCTCGATCGAAAAATTGAAGCTTTCCTCAAAGCCATCGCCAATAGCCAATTGAAGGTAATTGGCTAGTTTTTGGTAAATAACCCGAACTTCTTTTGAGGACGGATAGTTTTCTTCAAATCGATTTATGGCTGTATCTATTTCCGATTTTTGAAACAAACTTACGGCAAAAGACTTCTGGCCATCTCTTCCGGCTCTTCCGGCTTCCTGAAAGTAAGCTTCTAAAGTATTAGGTACTTGCAGATGTACTACCAATCTAACATCGGCTTTATCAATACCCATTCCAAAAGCATTTGTAGCCACCATTACTCTTACCGAGTTGTTCATCCATTTGTCTTGGTTGGTGCTTCGTTCTTCGGATGATAAGCCCGCGTGGTAATAAAGAGATTTTATACCTAGGTAATTTAATTCGGTGGCAAGTTCGTAGGCTCTTTTTCTACTGCGTACATATAGTATGCTAGAGCCTTTTATGCGTGTAAGCATTTTTTGAAGTCGATCCATTTTATTGGATTCTTCCAAAACCATATAAGCCAAATTACTTCTGTTAAAACTGTTTTGTATTTGTATTCCCTTTTTAAAAAGTAACTTTTTTTGAATATCGGCAGCCACCTCCTTAGTGGCGGTTGCTGTAAGTGCTAGTATTGGCGTGTTTGGTATTAATGCTCTAATATCTGCTATGTTCAGGTACGCTGGCCTAAAATCGTTTCCCCATTGAGAAATGCAATGCGCTTCGTCTACCGCTATTAAACTAAGCTTCATTTTTTGAATACGTGCTACAACAATTTCAGATTGCAGTCTTTCTGGCGATAAGTATAGTAGTTTTACTGTTCCGTAAACACAATTGTCTAAGGCTATATCAACTTCTGAAGCGCGCATTCCACCGGTTAGGGCAATGGCCTTAATGTTTCTTTTTTGTAATTGCGAAACCTGATCTTTCATTAAGGCAACCAAAGGTGAAATAACAATGCATATGCCTTTGCTTGCAAGTGCAGGTACTTGATAGCATAAAGATTTTCCGCCCCCGGTAGGTAAAAGTGCTAGCGTGTCTTTTTTTTCTAGAATACTGTTAATTATTTCCTCCTGTTTTGGACGAAAGGAGTCGAAGCCCCAATAGTGCTTTAGTACCTTATGTATCTCAAAATTACTCAATATGATCTACTAAAAATTTAACTCGAGCTTGAATACTTGTTTTTGGTACGAGTACAATTTCATATCCGTACATTTCGTAAGCTTGTACCATATAGGTGTGGATGGCACAAGCTGTTTTAAAATCTTCCATACGCTCGGCGTCTTTTTGATAAATATCTTCCCAGGGTGGTGTAATAAATACCCGTTTGTAATACTTGTTTTCTCTGGCTAAAGTATCCCACTCTTTTGAAATAGGCAATGCGTCTTTTAATAAGTAGGCGAGCGAGTCTACAATACTTCTGTCGAAAAACTCTAAACTGTTTTTAGCCGAGTTAAACTGTTCTAGTCTTTTGGTAATCACTAAATTACTAAAGGCTTTTAAGTCTTTCCATGGCGTAATGTCTCCGTCAATTTTAAATTGATCGGCAATAATTTCTCTAGAGACTTCCGAGTGACAAATATAATTATTTGCTGCAAGCGCTTCAATTAAACTTGTCTTTCCTGTTCCTGGCGCACCAGAAATTGCGATTCGTTTTATCATGAAAACAAATTTATAAAAAAGCATGAGCTGTGAGGTCTCTTTTAATAAGCTTTGTACTTTTGTTTAAAATTTAGTTATGAACAAAGATTTTGATAGTTTAAGAGAACGCCTTGAGGAGTTAAGCTACCCGAGCGTATACATGTATAAGTTTATTGTAAAATCCGAATTACAAAAAATTGCACAAATCGAAAGTTTGTTCGATCCTGAAAAGGCTGAAATTATAAGAAAAGAGTCTTCTAAGGGTGCCTTTATATCAATTACTGTAAAAGAAGTGATGCTTAGTTCGGAGGAAATTATTCTTATTTACCAAAAAGCATCAAAAATTAACGGCGTTATAACTCTATAATATGGCTAAGTTTTGCATTTTAGGTTCTGGTATTGCTGGTTTGTCTGTGGCATACTACCTCAGAAAAAACAATCCAACAGCAGAAATCACTATTTTAGAAGAACAAGCAATAGCTGGAGGCGTTATTGATTCCGATCCGCTTGGTGATTGTGTTATGGAATGGGGGCCTAGAGGGGTTAGGCCAAAAGGAAATGGTCAATTGGTTTTAGAAATGGTAGAAGACCTTGGTTTATGGGATGAACTTGTGTTTGCAAACGATAAAGCAAAAAAACGCTATTTATACCACGATTCTAATTTACAAGTGTTGCCCTATTCCTTCTTTTCGTTTATTAGATCGCCTTATTTAATGATTTTTGCAAAAGCCTTGTTTAAAGATTTAAAAGCTGAGATTGTTTTAGAGGACGAAACTATTGCAGAATTTGTGGATCGGCATTTCGGTTTCGAAATGAGGTCTTTGTTTTTTGATAGTGTGGTTAGTGGTATTTGGGCAGGTGATGTGTCTAAAATGAGCGTTTCGGCAACTTTACCATTGCTTAAAAAATTAGAAGCTCGAAAAGGTTCTATTTTTAAATCATTACTAAGTTATAAAGCGGCACCCTACAATGCTAAGGTTTACCCAAAAGAAGTGAGTTCTAAAGCTTTGTTTAGTTTTAAAAAAGGCTTGCAAGCTCTAACAGACAAATTAAAAGACCGCTTTTCAGACTCGATTGTTTACCATGCGCAAATTGCCTCAATTGATTTTGATGCACGCACCATAGTATCTGCAAACAAAACTAGCTATACCTACGATAAACTAATTTCTACCATACCTGCCTTTAAGCTTAGTGCCTATGTTTCTTTAAGCTTGGCTGGAGTTTTAAATTCAATAAATTACTCTCCGGTGGCCGTTTTAAATATGCAGCTTCTTAAAGACCAGTTAAGTTTTGATGGTTTTGGTTTCTTGGTTCCTTCAAAAGAGAACTCTGTAGTGTTGGGTATGGTAGCAAATTCAAATACTTTTCCAGAGCACGGTTCAAATACACATTGTGTTAATACGGTAATGATGGGAGGGGCTAGATTCACTTTTGATCAATTAAAGCAAATGGATTTAGAAGAAAAAGCGAAGGTTTTTTTAACAAAAGTATTTGGCAAAGAATTTCTTATTGAGAAGCAAGAGTTAAGGCTTATAGACCATGCAATTCCTCAGTACGAGAAAGGTCACTTGTCTAAGGTTGAGTATATTGAACTAAATTCGCCAAAAAATGTAAGAGTATTAGGTAGCTTTATGTACGGAGTTTCAATAATAGATATAGTTGCAAAGTCGAAAGAATATGCACAATCTTTTTAGTTGGTCTTGTTTGCATACCTCTTGTAGTAGGACAGTAGTAAAGTGCTCATTGGTAGCGCAAGTATAAGTCCTGTAATTCCTAATAAACTCCCCCAAATAGAAAGGGATAGTAAGATGATTGCAGGATGTAGCCCTGTAACCTTATTCATAATTCGAGGTATGAGTAGTGTTTCTTGTAACAGTTGAATGATAAAAAACACTAATGCTGCAGGTCCCATTGTTAACCATAGACTTTCGCCTGTCTCCATGCTTTGTAAAACACACAATAGAAAAACGGGAATGAATCCTAAAATTTGCAAATACGGAATTAGATTTAAAAGCCCGATGAGTATGCCCATTAAAATAGCTAAGGGCATGCCTATTATGCTAAAGCCCAAACAAAAGAGTACCCCTACAATAAGTGCTATGGTTGCTTGTCCTCTAAAATAAGCCCTCATTCCATTATTCAAATCTTGTCCTATTCCGTTAGCCATATCTCTGTGCTTTGACGGTATCCAATTAGACCAAGTTTTGTTGAATTTTGGATAACCTTGCAGAATAAAAACAAGGTATAGGAATATGAAAAACAAGCCAAATACACCTGTAAGCAAATCTAAAGACTCGTTAAAAATAGTTTTAATGATAGGCGTGATTTTAGTAAACGTATCCGAAACAGTGCTGCTATTTATAAATTCTTTAGCCTGATCGGAATGAAGGAATTGGTTTACTTGTTCCTGAAATTCGGGTGGAATAGGAGGGATGACGTCCGCATTTTGTTTTAATAGTGTAGCGGCGTTTCGAAATTCTTTATTCAAAGTAGGAAGACTCAATAAGGTAATACCTCCTACTAAAACTAAGGATAGCGATAATCCTATTCCAATTGCTAAGCCCCTGTTTTTTATTCTTAATTTTTCTTGTAAAAATGTAATAAGAGGGTTTACTAAATAAGCAATAAAGAGCGCTATTAAAAAAGGACTTAATACTTCTTTTAGGGTGTAAACTAAATAGCTTATTAAGGCGAGCAGTAATAAGTTTCTGAATGATTTTTCTTGCATTTTATCTTATTTTAATAATCGTATCAAATGTATAATTCTTTATCAAATAATAGGAAGATTAGTGTAGCTAATTTATCCGTAATAGGAATGTAATATGCTTTTATGACAAGATATATATGTGAACTAAAAATTTATATAACAAACTGTAATAAATTGATTTTAAAATATTTAATTAAGTATTTAACATTAAATTAACTTTAATATATTTGAACAATAGATGTTCAGGTAAAACGCGAATTGTCATAATGTCAGTTGAGATAAATCAATAAGAATTTAGGAGCTTTTTGACAGTATGTCAGTCTGCTTTGCGCTAGCTAAATTTGCAACCTCTTGGCCAACTTTAGCGCCTAAAGCCACGCCCATACCTCCCAATCTAATTGCGCAATAAAGGTTCTCGTCTAGCTGTTTTAAAAGGGTTGTTTTTGAAGTTCCAACTCCCATTATACCTGTCCAAGTTTGCTCAATTTCGAAAGCCTGATTAGGTAGAATTTTTGTTTTAAGAAGCCATAAAAGATGCTCTTGAATTTTAGTAGATGTATGCATCTCAAAAGTTTCTTCTGCTTGAAAGTCTAAGTTTCGTCCACCTCCAAGCAGTACACGATCCTTTACATTTCTAAAATAGTAGTAACCCTTGTCCATATGGAAACAACCTTTAATCTTTAAGTTTTTTATAGGCTTAGTAATCAAAACTTGAGCCCTAGCAGGTTTTAGGTCTAGCTTAGGAAGTAGTTTGGCTGCAAAGGCATTGTTGCAAATAATTAATTTACTTGTTTTTAATGAAGCATCCTTAGTATTTACAAGCCAATGGTCGTTTTTTTTATCAAAGCTATCTACATTAAACCCGTTCATAATTAAAATTCTAGCTTTCAGACATAAGTCTAGCAGCTTCTTCATCATCATACCTGTATCAATCTGTCCTTCAAAATTATTTTTTATCAATAAGTTGCTCTTCTCAAATCCAAATTCGGAAGGATTATGAAATGTTTCGAACGTTTTCGCTTTAAAAATAGGCTGCAACTGTTGGTTTAAATAGCCAAGCTCAGCCACGCATTTATGGTACAATGCAGCATCCTCAAATAATTCGTAGCTTCCGTGTTGATGGTAGTCCATGAAAGCATCGCCAACTAAGGCTCTTAATTTTGCAAGTCCTTTAACGCGATCTTCAACCAAATTGAAAACATCATTTGCGTTCGAATTGCTTAAATCATCCAACAATTCTGAGGGAGAACCAAAACAAGTAAATCCTGCATTTTTTGTACTCGCACCAGTAGGAAGAAAGCCTCTTTCCAAAACAACGATTTTTGAATTTGGGTTTAATCGCCTTAGTTCTAGGGCACAAGTAAGGCCAACAATCCCACTTCCTAAAACAGCGTAGTCTATATTTTTTAAAAAAGATTCTTCTTCCCAATAGCTAGTACCACTCATAATTTATAAAATTTAAGCTGGAAATATAAAGTAATTATTTTTGGCATTTCTTTTGTAACTTCGAGCCTTGTATTTTATTGAATTGAATTTATTTAAAAAGCACATTATGCAACAGAAATATCCACAGATTAAACACTTATTTCTTTTTACGTTTTTATTCATTTCGTTTTTAAGTTTAAAGGCACAATCTGTATGGCAAGAGGTTCAAGAAAGTTCCATTCTGCCTACTTCTGATCGTCACACAATTCCTTCTTCATACGGTACATACGCTATAGATTTAGATGCCGCGCTGAATTTATTAGAGCAGGCTCCAAAAGAATTTTCTGTTGTGGTAAGAAATAGCTCAACAATTATTAGCTTACCAATGCCGAATGGTGAGATGCAAAACTTTGCGGTGGTAAAATCTAGTACAATGCACCCGAGCTTGGCTGCTAAATACCCATCAATACACACGTATTTAGCGCAGGGTATAGATGATGGAACTGCAACAGCTAGAATATCGATTAGTAATAACGGCTTTCATGCCATGGTAATCTCATCTTCTGGTACGTCTTATATAGATCCTTACAGTATAAACAATTCTTCTTATTGTATCTCGTATTCTAAAGAAGCTTTTTACTCGACCAACCAAAAGGTTAGAGATTCTCAATGTGTTATAAATACAGCAGAGGCGAATGCCAAAGCAATGGCTGTTGGTCAATCTGGAGACGTTCTTAGAGTTTACAGAGCTGC
>CAWVTK010000026.1:0-17020 GCA_963933205.1 uncultured Flavobacteriales bacterium | reverse complement strand
TGTGCAGACTTATTAAAGGCTGGTCTGGTAGATCTTAGTTTAATACCTGTTGCGGTAATTCCTCAAATTCCACATGCCGAAATTATTAGCGATTTTTGTATTGGAGCAAATGGCAAAGTAAATACAGTAATGCTTTACAGTGATTGTCCGTTAAACGAAATAAAATCTATTGCACTAGACTACCAATCGAGAACCTCGGTTATGTTGACTAAAATACTGGTGGTAAATTACTGGAAAATAAAAGTTTCATTTAAGGAAACGAACGAAGGCTATATAAACGCTATTAAAGGTAAGGATGCAGGGCTTGTGATTGGAGACAGGGCGTTTGATTTAAATGGCAAATTCCCTTACCAATACGACCTTTCTGAAGAGTGGTTTAAGTTTACCAAGCTTCCTTTTGTATTTGCCTGTTGGGTAGCTAATAAACCTCTTTCGGAGCATTTTAAACATCAGTTTAGTAGTGCTCTTAAGTTTGGAGTAGAAGAAAAAAAGAAAGCTATTGCTTGTTTTGAGCAAAAAGTGAACAGCACTGTAGACGTAAAGAGCTATTTAAATAAAGACATCTCTTATGTATTGGATACAGAAAAAAGAAAGGCATTAAAACTGTTTTTAGAGTTGGGCTCCGCTCTGGTTTAAGAATTGTAATAGCTCTTGTACGATGGTTTTTTTGGTGAAGTAATTGCAAAGATTTTTAAGGGTTCTTTTACTTTAAAACTTAGCTTTTCCAATTCGTTCACTGTAATAAAATCATCCACAACTATTTGCTTGTTATTCAACATCCCTTTACCGTCCAGAATATAAATAGAGTAGATTTTATTTAGGTCAACACTCCATTCAGTATTTTCTAGAATACTGATTTCTTCCATTTCTATTCCCTCAGAGTCAATGCTAACAGGGCTGTTTTGCCCAACAATGGTTTTTAAACTCAAATTCTGCTTGTTGTTTGTTGGAAAACAATCAGATTTATAATCTTTATAGTCTGGTTCTTGGTATAGGCTTTTAGTCATATTAGGATCAAACCAAATTTGAAAAATTACCGAATTTTTTTTTAGTTCCTCAGAATGAGATAGCCCACTTCCAGATTTAATTACCTGAAGATCGCCTTGGTTTAAATCCCACCATTTATCTGTCTTAGTATCGTAATGTCTAATTGTTCCTTTAAGTACATAGCTTACAATTTCAAACCCTCTGTGTGGGTGCAAGCCTATAGTGCTGTTAATTTTTGCCGAAGCATGTGCCCAGTAAAATAAGTTAGAGTAGGGTTTTGTTTTACCTTCATCTTGAGGAAATCCTATGGGCTTATTCTCAAAAATATCTCCATTATTAAAACTCCCATAAGCTTGATCGCTCTTTTTAATTATTTGAAGTGCCATGTGTTTCTATTTTTATTGATTTACAAATGTATCTAATACAAACTCATACATTTACTGAAGTTACATATATTTGAGAACATTTCAGGCTAGAATACTTAGAGCAATGACTTGATCTAAGTCCTAAAGGTCTGAAGTTTTGTTTAACTTAAAACTAAAACTTATGAAAGAAAAAGTAATTACAGTAATTCGGTTTTTATTAGGATTGATGATGGCGAATTCGGGATTGAATAAATTCCTACATTATATGGAAATGCCTCCAATGGCTCAGCCTGCCATGGATTTATTAACTGCCTTTGGCACCTCGGAGTATATGTTTCCGTTAATTGGTTTGGTAGAGTTGGTAGCAGGAGTTCTTTTGTTGACTAAAAGATTTACGGCTTTAGGCGCTGTTTTAATGATGCCTATAACTGTAAACATCTTCTTTCTTCATGCTTTTTTAGACCCAGCTCAAGTAGGTATGAGTATCGTTTTATTGGTCATCAATATTACTTTATTGGTGTCTGAAAAGAAACGTCTTTACCCAATGTGTGGTATAGCATCATAAACAACAGCAAGTTTTTACTTATTAAAGCACCCATTGGGTGCTTTTTTTTTGCTACAGGAACTTATAAGCCCTAATTTAATATATTTGAACTATGGAAATTAACCCACAGAAAAGAGCATTTCTTGATTTGTTTCAAGAAATGAACGACCAAAATAAATTCATTAAGCTTTCGCTAAGTAAGGTGCATCTTGCACAAAAAGATTTGAAGAATATCTACGTGGTTCCCATTTTAATTAAGGGCCAAAAGATGCTTTCTTTTACTTACCACTCCAAAACACAAGATCAAGTAAAGAATTATCCTCTAGAAGAATCTATCGCTTTAGTATCTGATTTAGTAGGCGTTTCTTTTTTACAAGCGCTACTTATGAGCGATGAAAACGAATGTCAACTACTGATTAGTAAGAAGGGGAAGTACAAACTTATTCAAAAAGCTAAAGTTTCTAGCGCTAGATCCTTAACTCACAATTTGGAAAAGAAGTATTTCATTCCAAGTAAAAACAATACCTACCTTCTAAAGTTAGGTATTTGCGATTCTAAGGGCAGGGTAAAAGATAAGCAACAAGATAAATACCGTCAAATTAATAAATACGTTGAGTTGATGAGTGGTTGGTTTGAGAAAATTGACCATTCCAAAGAACTGAAAATTGTAGATATGGGTTCTGGAAAAGGTTACCTCACCTTTGCTTTGTACGATTATCTTCACAATCATCTTAAATTAAACGTAAGTATAACTGGAGTAGAGTTGCGCGAAAATTTAGTCGATTTGTGTAATTCTATTCGTACAGATTGTGGCTTCGAGAAGCTTCAATTTATTTCTAAAGACATCAATGATTTCGCCTCTTCTGAAATAGATGTTATTATTGCCTTACATGCATGCGATACTGCAACAGATTTAGCAATTTATAAGGGTTTAAAAGCTAAAGCAGAATTAATAGTATGTGCTCCTTGTTGCCATAAACAGGTTAGAAAAGATATGGGCTCCAACACTTCTTTTAGCGCTATAACTAAGCATGGGATATTTGAAGAGCGACAGGCTGAAATGCTTACAGATGCTATTAGGTCTTTATTAATGGAGCGAGAGGGATACCGTACAAAGGCTTTCGAGTTTATTTCTAATGAACACACTCGAAAAAACATTATGTTGGTAGGTAGAAAATTGTCGAGAAATGGCGATGTAAAAAAGATTGACTTAGAAATTAAGAATTTAAAAGATTCTTTTAAGATAAAGAGACAAGAATTGGAAGATTTATTGGCTCAGAGTTAGAAACAATTTCAATCTTTTTTAGCCTTGGAAATAGGGGCTGCGTTTTCAGAATAGTACTAAACCAATTTCAGGTAAATTTCTCTACAAATCCAGGCATCAGTCGCTGCGTAATCTATTTGAGCTTGACTCAGTTTTTGGGCTTCCCAGTTGGATACTTGTTGTCTTTTTGAAATTCGAATTCCCAATACTAAAGCCGATAATTTTTTTGCTCCGATACTCTCAAAACCTAGCTTTGGGGCGAGTAAATTTAAATCTACTACACTTTCATCTTTAAAAGGATGTAATTTTTTGAGGTCTTTAAGGTCGTCGAAAATTGCAATCCCAATTTTTTTAATTTCTTTATTGGAAAAAATTGCTGCCAACTGAGCACTCATTTTAACTTTCTTTAAACGAATAATATAGGCTTTTTTGTCTGTAGCAATTTGCAGCAGTGCTACTGTATTTATTATTCCTTTTTTAAAAGAGGGTTTGGTTTCTGTATCTATTCCAATAATAGCACTTTTAGCTATTTCAATACATGCTTTTGCGAGCGCATCTTCCGTGTCAATTAAAATAATTTCTCCATTGTACTTATCTAGCTCTAGTAAGTTAATGTCTTCTTTTGTAATTACTTTTTTGTAGTTGGCTGCTTTATTCATGTATTCTATGTGGAGTATGTTTCGGTTTTAATTTTATGTATGCTGTGTCAGTATGAGATCTTAGCAGTTCTAAACTTGGCTGTCCTGCATCTATCCAAGCAGAATACCAAAAAGAACCAACCGAAAGTATGGATTGCTGCAATCTTCGTTCCACCATGCCGTTTAAAGCAGAATTATAATCTGAAATAAATTCGTTGGTGTATTGGGTATGAATTTTACCATTAGTAGAGGCCATCTTAAACTTTGTGTTGTGAAGGTATTTCTGTGTAATTTCCTTTTCTAGATCTAATGTAGCGCCTAAAAGTAAGTTGCTTTCAGAAATTATATTCCAAGCATAATCTAATGGTTTTTCTATGTACTTTGCTTTGCCTGTATAGAAGTCGTAATTGAAAGAAAAAGACTCTGGAATTCTACTTTCCCAAAGTGCGTGAATTCCTTTTTGATTGGTAAACTGACCATTGTAATTGTATGTAGTATGAAGTGGAACACAGGCGTCAGAAATATAATGTCCAATGTCTGAGGCATGCTTAATAACCTGTTCTATGCTGCCGCTGTCCATTGCCCAAACTAATTTTTTGTATTCCCAATTGATTACCCAGGGTAATATACCTCTACTTTTTAGTGTGTCTTCTGTGTATTTTGTTTTTGCACGAAACCATGTTTTTGGTACCGAGTCGAAAGGGTTTACCCCATAAAGATCTACATCTATATAATGTTTGCAGGCCTCAGTTGTATCTGTGTAACGTCTTTTATCTGCCAATACAGACTTGTCTTCAATTTCTTGTGCATGTAGCCGAAAAAAAGGAACCATTTCTATTGGGAGTGTGTGTATTGCTTGCTTATGTATTGTTTTGTGTGCATGAAAGCCCCAGGAACAAACACTGAGAACTACTATAGTAAGAAAACTATATGCTTTTAGTTTAAGCCTCATCTAATACAAGTAAGCAGTTGTTTTTTAATATAGGTATTTTGGTTGTTTGATTGATGTTTAAACAAAAGTGTATGTCGGAATCGATGTTTAATTTTTCCAGTCGTTTTCTATGAGAAGAGTTCTCTAAAAATGCAAATAAATTATCTTTCCCTTTTTCCCAAAGAATTTGCGCGGCTTGACTGGCATCGCAGGTGTTGTTGTATAAATCACTATTTATAAGCTTTTCTGATAGTGCACCGGCAAATAACGTATCTTCAAGATTGAATTTGTTTTTCCATCCGGCACAAAAAATCAGTACATCTCTTTGCTGTCCTATGAGCCATTTAGCAAGTGCATCTAAGTTAAGAAAAGAGCCTATAACTACCTGGTGGTCTTTTTTTGCAATACTAATAGACTTTGTGCCATTGGTAGTAGTCATCACTACAGTTTTACCTTTCATATCTGGTTTAAGGTAAGCCTGCGGCGAATTTCCAAAATCGAAGCCTGTTACAGGAGCGCCATTCCTTTCGGCCGCTAAAATATAATCTGGGTTCGAAACTTTGTACTCAAGTGCTTGGTCAACAGTGCTAACAGGAATCATTTTTTTTACGCCCATTTCAAAAGCAATGCACATGGTAGAGGTTGCTCTTAGTACATCAACCACAACGACAATACTTGTTCGATCTGCGTACAAGTCAAACAATGCCGGACTCATACATACTTGAAGTTTCCTTTTTGTCATTTTAAGATTTGTAAAATGGAAGTGAGACTATTTTAGCTTTTAGTTGTTTTTTTCGCACCGCTATGTAAATTTCTGTTCCTACTGTTGTCATGTCTGAGGGTACATAAGCTAGTCCAATTGCTTTTTTTAAACTCGGAGCCATGGTTCCTGAAGTTACTCTTCCTATAGGATGTCCCTCTTGGTTAAGCACTTCATAGCCTTGTCTTGGAACGCCTCGGTCAATAAGCTCAAAGCCAACCAAACGCTTTTTTATTCCGGCTTCTTTTTGGCTTTTTAAAAAGGCTGCATCTACAAAGTTGTTGGTAAATTTTGTAATCCAACCCAAACCCGCTTCTAAAGGAGATGTGCTGTCGTCAATATCGTTTCCGTACAAGCAAAAGCCCATTTCCAAACGGAGTGTATCTCTTGCAGCCAATCCTACTGGTGTAATGTTACAGTCTTTTCCCGCTTCAAATATTGCGTTCCAAACAGCTTGGGCATCTTCGTTTTTAATATAAATTTCAAATCCACCAGCACCGGTATAACCTGTTGTAGAAATTAAAATGTTTTCTTTTCCGGCAAACACACCTTTTTGAAATGTGTAGTATTTCATCTCGGAAATATTCATCTGGGTAAGACTTTGCAGTGCTTCGCTTGCTTTAGGTCCTTGCACGGCTAAGAGAGAAGTGTCTTCAGAGATGTTAATCATTTCTACTCCTGCTGTATTGTGTTTAGAAATCCAATCCCAATCTTTAGAAATATTAGAGGCATTCACTACAAGGAAGTAGGTACTTTCATTCATTCGATACACTAAAAGGTCGTCAACAATCCCGCCTTTCCCATTAGGCAAACAAGTATATTGCACCTTTCCGTCTACCAGTTTAGTTACATCGTTTGAGGTAAGTTTTTGAACCAGCTCAAATGCGCCCTCCCCGCGAATTATAAACTCGCCCATATGAGAAACATCAAAAACACCTACGTTTTCTCTTACATTAATGTGTTCTGCGGTAACTCCCTCATACTGAACGGGCATATTGTAACCTGCAAAGGGAACCATTTTAGCGCCTAATGCTTCATGTATATGACTTAATGCTGTGTTTTTCATTTTGTAAATTTTGCTTTGCAAAAGTAAATGATATTTCGTTCTCTATTAAATTTAACAATACTTTTTATGGTGCTTTGTAGAATACGAATCTCTTGTGTTTCGATTGTTTTGTCAAGTCTACCTATATTATGTAGCTATATAGACGCTTTAATGCGTAATTTGTTTCTGGTAACTGGTTTGACTCGTTGTTTATTTGAGAAAAAAAAACCTCCAATTTTGGAGGTTTTTTAGTTTTATAATTAAGTTTTACTTGGCGTAGTTTACCGCTCTAGTTTCTCTAATAACTGTAACTTTTACTTGGCCAGGGTAAGTCATTTCATTTTGTATTTTCTGAGATATTTCAAAAGAAATAGCTGCCGCTTTTTCATCGTTAACTTTTTCACTTTCTACGATAACACGTAGTTCTCTACCTGCTTGTATGGCATAAGATTTAAGAACACCAGGGTGCGCTAAGGCAAGACTTTCCAGTTCTTTTAAACGCTGAATGTAAGATTCAACAATTTCTCTACGTGCTCCAGGTCTTGCTCCCGAAATGGCATCACAAACCTGTACAATAGGCGAGTAAAGACTTGTCATTTCTATTTCGTCGTGGTGTGCTCCAATCGCATTGCATATTTCGGGTTTTTCACCATATTTTTCTGCAATTTTCATCCCCAAAATAGCGTGTGGTAATTCGGGTTCATCATCCGGTACTTTTCCAATATCGTGAAGTAAACCGGCTCTTTTTGCTGCTTTCGGATTTAAACCGAGCTCTGAGGCCATTGTGGCACACAAGTTTGCCGTTTCTCTACTATGCTGTAATAAGTTTTGACCGTAGGATGATCGATAGCGCATGCGCCCAACCATTCTAAGTAGCTCGGGGTGTAAGCCATGAATTCCTAGATCGATGCAGGTGCGTTTTCCTGTTTCAACAATTTCTTCCTCGAGTTGCTTTTTAGTTTTTGCAACGATCTCCTCGATACGAGCGGGGTGAATACGACCATCGGTAACTAATTTATGTAATGCTAATCGTGCAATTTCTCTACGAATTGGATCGAAACAAGATAGTATGATAGCTTCTGGCGTATCGTCTACAACAATTTCTACGCCTGTTGCAGATTCTAATGCTCTAATATTCCGTCCTTCTCTACCTATAATTCTACCTTTAATGTCGTCGCTTTCGATGTTGAATACAGAAACTGCATTTTCAACAGAATGTTCTGTAGCAACTCGTTGAATGGTTTGAATTACAATTTTCTTAGCTTCGTTGTTTGCGGTAAGTTTAGCTTCTTCAATAGTGTTTTGAATTAAAGACATAGCCTCGGTTTTTGCTTCGGCTTTTAGTGCATCTACCAATTGCGATTTTGCATCTTCGGCACTCATGCCAGAGATGGTTTCTAAAGCTTTTATCTGGCGCGAGTGTGCTTTCTCTAATTCTACTTCTTTACGTTCAATAAGCTCTAATTGATTGTCAAGATTTTCGCGCTTATTTTCTAATTCTTTTGCTTTTCTTTTAGAGTCTTCGAGTCTTTGATTTAGTTTTGTGTCTTTCTCTTTCCCCTTAGATTCCAGTTCAACTATTTTACGGTTGCGGTCGTTTATTGTTTTTTCGTGTTCACTTTTAAGTTCTAAAAACTTCTCTTTTGCTTGTAAGATTTTATCTTTTTTAAGCTGTTCAGCAGTTTTTTTAGCGTCCTCGAGTATTAATTTCGATTTGCTTTCTATAGATTTTCGCATGAGTGTAGAAGCTAGTAAGTACCCTAATACTAAGGCAACTATTCCTACTGCGATTGGAAGTATTTCAGTCATTTTTGTTTTTATTTATGAAAAAAAGAAACCCGTACTAATCCTGTTTATTAAACTCCTGTAAAGCACGGATGAACCGACCATTAAATAGCAAACGTCCACTGACACCCGAAGGACCCAAAGGTTGAGGCTTGTTTTTTAGATAACGAATCAAATTCAATAATATAAATGTTGAGTTTAACAACTTGTTGAATTAATACGGGAAACTAAAGATTAGTTTTTATGTTAAAGAACTGTTTAGCAAGGCTGTAATATCTGCTTCAATTTGGTCTATTTCTGTTTCGAGCTCAGGAGCGTCTACCATGGTTTTACCCTGAATAGTTTCTAACTTAGTCGATAGTTGTAATGCGCACATTGCCAACAAGTCTTGCTTGTCTTTAACGGCGTAATTTGACTCAAATTGTTTTAGGATATCTTCAATTTTTGAAGCTGCTTTACGAATACCCTCTTCTTCTTTTCTATCTATAGTTAGTGGGTAAACCCTGCCGGCTATAGAAACTTTGATTTTGAGTTTATCCATTTTCGCTATATCACTGATTTAGCTGTGCTATACATTTGTCTATTCCCCGTACAAGTTCGTTAATTTTATGCCTCGCTTCATTACTACTCATTCCAACTTCTTTTAGCGATTTTGCATTAATAATCAACTCCCTTTCTTCTTTGAGCGCCTTAATTCGACTCATTTTTAACTCAAGCTTTTGCTCGAGTTCCTTATTTTCTAAGCGTAAATTATCGTTTTTAAGTTTAAGTTGCTTGAATACGGTATTCAGCTCTTGAACTTGAGAACGTAAATGACTTAGTTTTTTTGTTAATTGATTCATTAATTAAGGCAACATCAATGACACAAATATAGTTATTACCATTTTAATTTACCGATTAATAGAACACTAAAAATTTCTTTGCTTCGTTTTAGCAAAAAGTTTTATTAAATCGACTAATAATTTAATTTTGCATTAAATATAAATGTGTGAGATAGAATGAATTGCTTAACAAAATTGCTTAGTGTAAGTTTTACGTTTGTGTTGAACTGTCTTGTGCTTTCTGCCCAAACGCCCTTCGCTCAAACAAGTTTTGGTCCTCCCTTGGATATTCCTCTAGTCTTGGCAGGTACTTTTGGCGAATTAAGATCTAACCATTTTCATGCTGGCATAGATATTAAAACCAAAGGAATTGAAGGCTTTCCTGTATTGGCTATAGACAGTGGCTATGTGTCTAGGTTGAAAACGCGTCCTGGTGGATACGGAAAAGCGCTGTACTTAACCCATTACAACGGCTATGTTTCTGTGTATGCACATTTACAAAGTTTTGAGAATTCTATCGCTGCTTTTTTGTTAGAAAATCAATACCGAAAGCAAAAATTTTCTGTCGATTTATTTCCCGATGTAGCACAATTTAAGTTTTACAAAGGCGATACCATTGCCTGGTCCGGAAACACTGGTAGTTCTAGCGCACCGCATTTACATTTCGAAATTAGAGATGCTTTGAGCCAAGAAACCATCAATCCACTACTTTTTGATTTCGACGTTAAGGATACCACACCTCCTTCAATTAATAATCTTCATATTTATCCTTTAAATTCCCAATCGAGTATTAATGGCTTAAACGATACGCTCCGAATTCCAATTCGTAAAGTATCGAGTAGGAAATACAAGATTGATTCTGATGATTTGGTTTTAAATGGTCTCGTTGGATTTGGTGTTGATGTTTTTGATAGGCTCGATAATGCTCCAAATAAAAATGGCGTTTACAGTATTGAGCTTTTTATCGATTCCTCCTTGGTTTATAAGCATGAGATGGAGCGCTTTTCTTTTTCCGAAACTCGGTACATTAATTCTTTTATGGATTATCATGCCAAGAAAAACTATTTTTTACGCAGCCAAAAATCTTTTAAAGACCCCAATAACAAACTTAGTATTTATAAGTTTTTAGAAAACGATGGTCAAATTAATTTTGAATCTACAGCCCGCCATAAGGCTTATTATTTGGTTAAAGACACCGATGGGAATACGTCAACTTTAGCCTTTAGTTTTTCGAGTGATAGTACTCAGGTACTGTCTAAGCAGAAGGAATATTCTCGATTGTTTCTTTATTCTCAAGAGAATAAATTTACTCAAAATAATGCAACTGTTTTAATTGCTAAAAATAGTTTGTATACCGATATTGATTTCTCTTATGCGGTGTTCGAAGCTCAGGATGAGTTTGTTTCAAAAATTCATTCAATTCACAACTCAGAAACCCCTATTCACACTGCTTTTTCTATTGGTATTAACTTAAAAAACATATCCGAAGAATTTAAACCAAAGACTCAGGTGTGTCGCATAGATTCTAAAGGCGCTATTTCTTGCTTGTCAAGCTCCTGGAAAGGTGATACACTCCTAGCCAAATCAAAAGTTTTTGGAAATTTTAGTGCAATTATAGACACGGTTAAACCAGAACTAAAAATTAAATCGTTTGTATACGATTTGTCAAAGGCAAGTAGTTTTAGCTTTACAGTAACCGACGCTTTAAGCGGATTAAACTCATACGATGCCTATGTAGATGGTAAATGGATTTTATTAGAATACGATCCTAAGAACGATTGTTTAACTCATTTTTTTGATGGTAAAATTACCTCTGGAGTACATTTTGTCGAAATTGTGGTAACAGATAATGTAAAAAATGAAAATCGTTTGCGTTTAGAATTTGTTCGCTAAAAATATTTTTATCTTCGTCCCTTATGAATAGAGTTGTTTTAAGTGTAGTTCTCCTTTCGATTTCCTTGTTGCTTAGCCAAGCTTTATTGGCCCAAACAACTGTTGTTTATGGTTATATAACCAACCAAAATAACGAAGTTATAGAAGGTGTTAGCATAGAGTATAAAAGAAAAGGTGCCATTACCGATGCCAAAGGCTTTTATTCTATAAATATACCCAGCGGTAAAAAGTCAAATGTAATTTTTACTCATTTATCCTACGAAAATCAGGTACATAATTTTTTACTTTCTGCGAACGAACAAAAACGTTTTGACCTAGTTTTAAAGAAAGAGGTTACTTTAATTTCTGAAATTGAACTGATTGATGAAGTCTTAAGAGATCAAAATGTTACCACGCTCGATAAAAAGAATATTAACATAATTACAGGGCCTACTGGAGGAGTAGAGGGCTTAATTTCTACCCTAGCTGGAGTAAGTACTAAAAATGAGATGAGCTCGCAGTACTCTGTAAGAGGCGGTAATTTTGACGAAAATTTAGTTTACGTAAATGGTTTTGAAATTTACAGACCCTTTTTAGTTCGCAGTGGCGAACAAGAAGGTTTGAGCTTTGTAAATTCAGACATGGTAGAAAATATCACATTCTCTACAGGTGGTTTTGATGCTAAATACGGCGATAAATTATCGTCTGTATTAGACATACAATATAAAGACCCTAAAGAATGGAAGAGTCATTTAACTCTTAGTTTTTTAGGTGTAAACGCTACTGTAGAGGGTGTTAATAAATCTAAACGCTGGTCTCATATTACAAGTTACCGTCAAAAAACAAATCAATTTCTATTAAATAGTTTAGATACCGAGTCCAATTACAGACCAGATTTTAAGGATTTTCAATCTCTAAATATTTACCATTTTAACTCTTCTATGAAGTTGAGTTTGTTAGGCCATTATTCTTCCAATACGTATCAATCAAATCCAGTAACCCGACAAAGTGATTTTGGTACTGTTGATAAGCCTTTGCGACTTAATATTTATTTTGAAGGTCAAGAAAAAGATGCTTACCAGAGTGGTATGGGTGCCCTAAGGTTCGATTATCAAATTCACGATAGTTTAAAAATGAGTTTAGCGGCCTCCATTTTTCAAACCAGAGAAGAGGAATATTACGATGTAGAAGCACAATATTGGTTGGGTGCTTTGGACAATAGCTTAAGCTCAGATAATTTTGGTGAAGTGGTTGACAATAGAGGAGTTGGTGGCTACTTACGCCATGCCAGAAATGATCTCTTTGCTCAGGTTTACAATGCTTCTTACAACGGTAAGTTTTTTAAAGAAAAATCGAGTTTTGAATGGGGTGCTAAATACCAACATGAATTAATAGACGATCGTTTAAGAGAATGGCAATTAGTAGATTCCTCTGGTTTTTCTACGCCTCAAGGCTTGGATACTTTGCTCGAGCTTTTTGAGTTTGTACAGGCGGATAATGAATTAAATTCAAGCAGGTTAAGTGCTTTTATTCAGCAAAATGGAGTCCTAAGTTCAGACAGTGTCCGTTTTACGTATTCTTTAGGTTTGCGCTCTCAATACTGGTCGCTAAATGAAGAGGTTTTTATATCTCCAAGAGTATCGGTAAGTTACTTGCCCAATTGGAAACGAGATGTGCTCTTTAGAGCTTCGATTGGTTCTTACAACCAATCGCCTTTCTATAGAGAATTAAGGAATAAAAAGGGAGTCTTGTTTCCCAATTTAAAAGCTCAAAAATCAATTCATTTTGTCCTCTCAACCGATTATAATTTTAGTTCTTGGGGTAGGCCCTTTAAGTTTGTTGGAGAGCTTTATTACAAGCAGCTAAAAGATATTATACCCTACGAAATAGAAAATTTGCGCATTCGATACTTGCCAGAATTATCTGCCATCGGGTATACTACAGGTATTGACCTTCGAGTAAATGGTGAGTTTGTTCCTGGCGTGGAGTCTTGGGCTAGTATGTCTTTATTATCCTCAAAAGAAAATATAGAGAACGATGGGCATGGTTATATCGCAAGACCAACAGATCAGCGCTTTAGTTTTTCTCTGTTTTTTCAAGATTACTTACCCAACCGTCCGTCGTATAAAATGAATTTAAAATTGCATTACAGTAGCGGCTTGCCAACGGGTGCACTAAATTCTAAAAGACACGAACAAATTTTTCGTATTCCATCCTATAAAAGAGTCGATATTGGCTTCTCCAAAGTTTTGAAACAAGGGGATGTGGGTTCAAAATCGAGGTATTTAAAACATTTTGAATCTCTTATTATAAGCGCTGAAGTTTTTAATTTATTAGGTATTCGAAATACGCTATCCTATTTGTGGGTTACGGATGTGGTTCAAAATCAGTATGCTGTACCCAATTATTTAACTTCTAGGTTGTTAAATTTAAAAATACAAGCTAAATTTTAATTCAATATTTAGTACTCTCTGGGTGTTTATCTCTAAATTCTACATTTTTTTGTTTCTGACATATTACATGGTTTTGTCGTGTTTTTTGACATTCTGACATGTATCTTGAGATGGCATAAGAATTGACTAATCAAAGTCTAGAAAAAAACTAAATTATATAAGCTTATGGCTACTGGTAAAATTAATGTAACGGCGGATAATATATTCCCTATCATCAAAAAATTCTTGTATTCAGATCACGAAATATTCTTGCGAGAGTTGGTTTCGAATGCTGTAGATGCAAGTTCAAAGTTAAAAACAATGTCTTCTTTAGGCGAAGTTAAAGGGTCGGTTGATGCTCTTCGTGTAGAGGTAAAGTTAGACAAGGAAGCAAAAACGCTAACTATTTCTGACAATGGTATTGGTATGACCTCTGACGAGGTTGAGAAATACATCAACCAATTGGCTTTTTCTGGTGCAGAAGAATTTTTAAGTAAGTACGAAGACAAAGCCGATGGTGCTGGAATTATAGGGCATTTTGGTTTAGGCTTTTACTCGGCTTTTATGGTTGCAGAAAGAGTAGAGATTTTCACAAAATCTCATCAAGACTCTCCTGCAATGCGCTGGGAATGCGATGGCTCTCCAGAATTTACTTTAGAAGAAACTGAGAAAAAAGAAAGAGGTACAGATATCGTGCTTCATATTGCAGAAGACTCTTTGGAGTTTTTAGAAGATACTCGTATTACTGAGTTGCTAAACAAGTACTGTAAGTTTTTACCTGTAGAAATTAAATACGGAACTAAAGAACTTACTACTAAAGAAGGCGAAGGAGATGATGCTAAAGAGGTAAAAACAACTGTTGACAACATCATTAACAACCCAAAGCCAGCTTGGACAAAATCTCCAACTGACTTAGAAGACGAGGATTATAAAGCATTCCATAGAGAGTTGTATCCGATGAATTTTGAGGAACCTCTTTTTCACATTCACTTAAATGTAGATTATCCTTTTAACTTAACAGGTGTTTTATACTTCCCTAAGTTAAAGCAGAATATGGATATGAATAAAAATCGTATTCAATTATACTGCAACCAAGTTTACGTTACCGATTCTGTAGAAGGAATTGTTCCAGAGTTCTTAACCATGTTACAAGGTGTATTAGACTCTCCAGACATTCCCTTAAATGTATCGCGCTCTTACTTGCAATCCGATGCAAATGTAAAGAAGATCTCTTCGCACATTACTAAAAAAGTTGCCGATAAATTAAACGATATGTTTAAGTCAGACCGCAAAGCTTTTGAGCAAAAGTGGGAAGACATGAAGGTAATTGTTGAATACGGGATGCTTTCTGAAAAGAAATTTTTTGACAAAGCAGAGAAGTTTGCACTGTATCAAAATGTAGACGGCGATTTTGCTACTTGGAGTGAGTATGTAGAAAAAATTAAAGTAAATCAGGTTGATAAAGACGGTAAAACAGTCATTCTTTATACCAACGATAAGGAAGCTCAACACAGTTACATAGCAGAAGCTAAAGAGAAACTTTACGATGTTTTGGTTTTAGATGGCCCAATAATAAGCCACCTAATTCAAAAATTAGAAGCTGAGAAAGAAAATGTGTCTTTTGTTCGTGTAGATGCAGACTCTATTGATAAGTTAATAAAAACTGGCGACGACATTCCTTCGGTATTGTCCGAAGCTGACGAAAAATCGCTAAAAGAAACAATCGAGAGTGTTGTAGCTAAAGAGCAGTATACAGTCCAATTCGAAAGCCTAAGTCCTTCTTCTTCGCCCTTTGTAATTACGCGCTCAGAATTTATGAGACGTATGAAAGAGATGAGTGCCTCTGGTGGTGGTGGCATGTTCGGTATGGAAAATATGCCTGAAATGTATAATTTGGTCGTAAATGGTAACCATCCACTTGTTTCTAAGGTATTAGCAGAAAAGGATGCTGAAAACCAAAAAGCCATGTTAAAAGCAGCTACTGATCTTGCCAAGCTTTCTCAAGGCTTGTTAAAAGGAGAGGAACTCACTTCATTTATTAAAAATCGTTACAACGATTTGGTTTAAAGTTTTTTCTTCAAATAAAAAAGGCTGCACATTGTGCAGCCTTTTTTATGAATAAACTATTTATGTGTGTTTGTGCAGTGTGTAAGAATACTGCTTTCAATTTCTTGTTCGTACACTTCATGAAAATATTCGATGTAAATGTCTGTGTTTTTCCAGCCTTTTTTTACCAGTGCATAAGCTGTATTTAAATTTTTACAAGCCAGCTCTTCTTCTTTTATTTCTAATTGATCTAGTGCCATATAATAATAAGCTTCGGTACATTCCTGGTAGTTGTTTAAAGCGGTTTGAAAGGCTTCTATAGATTCTTTATGCTTGTTTTGAGCACTCAAGCATCTACCTTTGTTTACAAACGTATATACATCAACCCAATCCTCTCCAATGGTTTCGGTAATTTCGTTAATATTCAAATTAAACTCCTCAATAGCTTTCTCATAATTCTCAAGTTGCATATGTGCTAATCCCTTTAATTTATGAATGTCTTCTGCCATTGGAGCATCAGAAAAATTTGGTGTTAATGCATCGCAATAATCCAGTATCTCTAAAGCTTTTTCGTAGTCGTGGTAATAATAAAGCAAAACCCAACCATAATACGCCGCAACCTCTTTAGGGTTTATGCCAAACGCTTTCTCTAAAGCTGCTATTGCAATGTTATAATTACCGTTTTTAGTGTTTTGAACAGATAAGCCATGGTAAGTTTTTTCATCTTTATCTTCAATTCTAGAAATGGCATAATTCATTATTTTATTTCCGCGTTCATTGTTTCCGTTGTAGGTATCTAAATAACCAAATCCTAACAATACTCTAAAGGATAGTTGACTGTATATAATTGCTAATACAATTAAAATCCCCATTAAAGTACCTATAGATAAGGATAAATATATCAACCATCTTCTTCTTTTCATGCTAAAGTCTATTTAGGGAGTACATCTATAAGTTGTCCTTTTTTAATCTTAAAAGCAAAGAATTTGTGACTGTTTACTGTTTCTCCATCTTCGTTTTCGGCTGGAATCCAGTTGGTTAATGACTTTGTTAATTGAACTAATTGTTTTGAAATCCTCAGGTCTAATTCTGTTTTGAGGTAATCAAAGCTATACGTTTCTACTTTATAATTCCCTGTTTCTCCTCTGCAATTTACATGGAATTGAATTCTAACAATGCCACTATTTTGAATCGATTTTACTTGTTTATAGTTGTCGTAATAATGTTGTTTAACAGCATAAAAATCTCCTTTGTATTTTAATTCAGGGTAATAGTAGGGGTGTAGCTTTCCAGAACATAAATCAAACTCATTACTCGAAGTGTTACAGGCGCAACAAATAATTAGACAAATTAAATAGACATTATACCTCATTTAAACTTGCTTTTAATGGGTTTGATTAATGAAGTCAAGCATTTCAACTTTCTTAGGATGTATTTTAATTTGAATTAAACTAAAAAGAGGTCTACGTTAAACAGTAGACCTCTTCTGAACTATTAATCCCCCCCAGGATGAATTGTTGCACAAACATA
>CAWVTK010000025.1:0-17130 GCA_963933205.1 uncultured Flavobacteriales bacterium | reverse complement strand
GCTCCTAAATACCCTACTATTCCACACATACTTTTCTTTAAAAGGGGTTGTAATATTTTTTATTGTATTGACACTGTCAGCTTAAGCTTAATTGGCTTAGTGCTGTCGTTAGAAAGTAACACTCTTTCTGGGTTTAGTACAGAAGATGGCACATATAAGGCTAACTTATTTGTATAACCCTCCTCTATAACTTTATGAACGTACCTTGCAATATTAAAGGTATACGTTTGTTCTAGAGCATTCGAGTTTCCATCGAAGTAGTTTGAGCCCTGCACATTTTGATCTTCTGCTAAAATTTCTAACTTTCCTTCGCTATTTACTGCAGCTAAACCAAGTTTACTAGGAATGCCAAATAGGCTATCATTTTCAGAATCAAAGTAAGGGATTGATAACTCTGCCTTGTGTACAACATAGTTTGAATCTTTTAAACTAGCCAACGATGGCAAGGTTAAGTAGGTTCTTAATCCAGCTGAACCCTGAACATAGGATACATCTAAGTTATCGTCTCCAAATAAACTTTCTATATTGGTTGCAGAATAATCGTGTGACCATCGAGTCATTCTATCCGCGTTACTGTTAATTTGAAAATCGTAACTAAGTGAGTCCGAATCTTCGTTGTGATAATATAGGGTCATTTTACTTGAAGCATCCAATAAGTCTAATTCTAAAACTACTCCCTGTGAGGCAACTTGTTCGCAAGAAATATACAGACCTTTAAAAAAGGACTGAAAAGCGGTATTGTCCTCAAAATTTACTGGGTCAGCATCCAGAAAAGACTGCGCCAACACATTTGATAAGTGAATGTTTATGATTGAGTTATTTGAGGGCTCAGCAGTGTATGTAAGCGAACCGACTCCAGCCTGGTCAACTAAAAAGTCTTGATTAGAGTAAATGGCTAGCGTGCTGTCTTCTCCCGAGTTGTCTGTTGTTGTGCTGATAATTTGCTCGAGCATCTCATTTACACTAATGTTTAGCATTGAAGTGGTATCGCCATAATATCCGGCTAATTTGAAGGACAAAACAACGGAATCTGCCAGAGCACTTGCTCCAAACGAAACGTCAGAAGAGGGCATTCTAAACTCGGTATAAATTGCAGCTGAACTGGCTCCAAAGTTGGGTTCTGTAAAAGAGCCTAAAAAAGAAGTACTTGTATTTAAACTTGATAAAGAATCTTCTGGGTGAATACTTGCTTTAACCTCAAAGTCTTCTACAACTAGCATCTGTATGTTTTCTGTAGTAATAAGTTGAGAACCTAGCTCATTCCAGTCCTTTTTACAGGCTGAAAATAAAGACAATACAACGACAAGTGTTGAGCTTCTTAAAATGTATTTTAACATAAATTAATCCTCAAATAAACTTTCATAAAATGGCTTGTATTGCTCTTTGTATTCGCTGCCAGCAAATTCTAGAGTTGGCAATTTAGACGATGTAATCATTTTCTCTAAGTCAGCATCAAGCTCTGAACTACCCTTAATAACGGCATTAGAGTATTTTATTGCTGTTTCAATAAGTTTCTTGTTATCTGCAGCTTCAAAGCCAACAATCTCCTCTTGCGAAAAGCCATCAAACTTCATCTTTTTTGCTAAAGACTCGTTCAAACTTCCCTCAAAAGAGTGTTTGTAGAAAGAGAATACGATTTTTGTTTTTTCAAAAATCGGATCATCGTGGTAAAATTTATTTAAATACATAGGTAAAAAGCTTGCCATCCAACCATTACAGTGAATAATATCTGGCGACCAGCCTAACTTTTTAACCGACTCAATTACACCTCTACAGAAAAACAAAGCTCTTTCGTCGTTATCGCCATAGAAATTCCCTTTTTTATCAAGTGTTGTAAACTTGCGTTTAAAATACTCTTCATTGTCTATAAAGTATACTTGCATTCTCGCTTGAGGAATAGAAGCAACTTTAATAATTAGGGGCTGATCGATATCGTTCACGATTAGATTCATTCCCGAAAGACGAATTACTTCGTGCAATTGATGTCTTCTTTCATTTATACATCCAAAACGAGGCATAAATAAGCGAACTTCTATTCCAGATTCATTCATCGCCTGGGGTAAAAAGCGAGCAGTTTTAGATAGATCATTTTCAGGTAAATACGGTGTAATTTCCTGAGAAACGTATAATATTCTTTTCTTAGCCATAATGCTAGTTTCTTTATTCGTCAAATAAGAGTGCGAAAGTACAAAATATTCTACACTTTATTAAGTTTTTACTTAGCTTTGAGCCCATATTTTACTGAATATTAAGGCAAATGAGAATCGTATCTACGGTAAAGGACTTAACATCTTTGTTAGGTAAATATGTAAATATCAATAGTTTAGGTTTTGTGCCAACTATGGGGGCTTTACACAGTGGGCACATTAGTTTGGTTGCAAAATCTCTTGCAGAAAACAATTTTACGATCTGTTCTATTTTTGTAAACCCAACGCAGTTCAATAATCCCAAAGATTTAGAGAATTACCCCAATCAGTTAAATTCAGATTTAGCATTACTTGATGCAGCTGGTTGCGACTTTGTTTTTACTCCATCAACAGAAGAAATTTATCCTCAAGATTTTAAGCCTAGAGCTTATAAATTTGGAGTATTGGCAGAGGTTATGGAAGGATTAAACAGGCCGGGTCATTTTAATGGAGTTGCTATGGTTGTGAGTCGTTTATTTGATCTTATCAAACCTCAAAGAGCCTATTTCGGGGAAAAAGATTTTCAACAATTAGCCGTTGTTCAATCAATAGTTACACAAGCCAAATTCCCTATTGAAATAGTTCCCTGCGCTACAGCCAGAGAAAAGAGCGGCTTAGCCATGAGCTCTAGAAACATTCGCCTAACAGAACATCAGAAAAAAGCAGCTTCTCAAATTTACATAAGACTTAGTAAGGTATCCGAAATGGCGCAAAATAGAACTATTGAGGAACTTAAAAGTTGGATGAAAAATCAATTTAATGCTGATCAAGACTTAGAGCTTGAATATTTTGAAATATCAAAGCCAAGTTCTCTAGAACCTTCAGAGAATTTGAACAGTACATCGTCTCATATTGCTTGTATTGCAGTCTTTGCTGGTACAATTCGTTTAATAGATAACATATTGTTGAAAATTAATTAAATTGATTAATTTCGCATCATGCATATAGAAGTAGTAAAATCCAAGATACATAGAGTAAAAATCACTCAAGCCGATTTAAATTATATTGGCAGCATTACCATTGATGAAGATTTAATGGATGCCTCAAATATAATTGAAGGTGAAAAGGTACAAGTAGTTAATGTTAATAATGGTGAGAGACTCGAAACTTATGCTATAACAGGTGCTAGAGGTTTGGGTGAGATCTGTATGAATGGGCCTGCTGCAAGAAGAGTACAAACGGGTGACATTGTAATTATTATTACTTATGCTAGCATGACTTTAGAAGAGGCTAAGATTTTTAAACCGACACTTATTTTTCCTAACGAACTAACCAACACCTTAGATTAGATGAAGGCCAAACTTTTTTCTGCCCTCAAATATCTTTTCTTTTTAGGAATAGGACTCTCTATTTTATACGCTGTTTTTAAAGACAAAGATTTAGAGAAGATGCTTCTGGATTTGCAGAATGCAGAATACAAATGGCTTATTTTTTCTATGTTCTTTGGTTATGCAGCTTACCTTTTCCGAGGCTTAAGATGGTTGCTTCTTTTAGAAACCATGAATTATAAAGTATCTGCCAATCATGCCACACAAGCTGTTGCTGCCGGATATTTTGCCAACATTATATTTCCTAGAGCTGGAGAGTTGGTAAGATGTACCAGTCTTTATAAGGTTACCGGAATTCCAGTAAATAAACTTTTTGGCACCATTTTATTGGAGCGTACAATAGATTTAGTGCTTCTTGTTGCCTGCATTTGCATTAGTTTTGTATTAAAGTTTAAAGAACTAAGTGCCTTTTTTGGTACCGTTTTTAACTCTGGAGCAACAGAAGAAATTAGCTTGGGTAAAATTATTTTTATAGGCTGCTTGCTAGCAATTCCTTTGGCCCTGTATTTATTTAGAAGTCATTTAAAGAAAACGGCTCTTTATCAAAAAATCAACAAACTTTGGATGGGTGTAAAAGAAGGTTTTCAAACTGCTTTTTACATGAAACAAAAAGGCCTTTTTGTGGTTTACACCCTTCTTATTTGGACCATGTATTTACTCATGACTTTTATCTGTTTCTATAGTATACCAGAAACAGCACACCTTACGCTTGCCGATGGGTTATACATCACCGTTATTGGAGGTTTAGGAATGGTGGTTCCAGTACAAGGAGGTATTGGGCCCTATCACGCTGCAGTAACCATAGGGATTGTAAGTATAGGTTTAAGCGAAACTACAGGTGCTACACTTGCTGTTTTAATTCACTCTGCTCAATCAATAATGATTATCATCACCGGAATTATTGCGGCAATTGTTTTATCTTTCGCTAAAAGAAAAGCGAAACCTAATGAAGCAATTGAAACTCCTTCAAACTAAGATTTCAACTAAATCAGCCTTAGAAATACAGCTTAAATTGTGGCGTACAACTAGCCAAAAAATTGTATTTACAAACGGTTGCTTCGACCTAGTACACCTTGGGCATATTGACTATTTAGCTAAAGCTAGAGATCTAGGCGATAAACTCATTGTTGGTTTAAATACAGACGCATCAGTTCAAAAGGTAAAGGGACCATCTCGCCCCATAAAAGACGAGTTAAGTAGGGCTCACATTTTGGCTTCTATGCAATTTATAGACGCAGTTATTTTTTTTGATGACCAAACTCCAATCGATTTGATCTCTTGGATTAAACCAGATGTTTTGGTTAAAGGTGGCGATTATACAATTGAAGGCATTGTAGGTCATGAGTTGGTTTTAGAAAATGGCGGCCACGTGCAAACAATAGAATTTGTACAAGGCTTTTCGAGTTCAAAATTAATAGACAAGATTGTAAAAGGTTAAGATGGTTAAAACTAAAATAAAAACAGCTTATTTTTGTCAGAGTTGTGGCTCACAACATCCTAAATGGCAAGGTCAGTGTACCATTTGTAAAGAGTGGAACACTGTTGTAGAGGAGGTTGTGCAGAAAGAAGAGGTAAAGGTTTGGTCTAAAAATGAATCCAAACATAGAGTTAAAGCCTTAAAAGTAGCCGATATTTCTATTGAGAACGAAGAACGAATTAAAACCTATAATATAGAATTAGACCGTGTTTTGGGCGGCGGTATTGTTCCTGGCGCAATCATTCTATTGGGAGGAGAGCCTGGCATAGGAAAGTCTACTCTAATGCTACAATTAGCCCTAAGTCTTAACCACTGCAAAACTCTTTATGTTTCGGGCGAAGAAAGTGATAAGCAAATTAAAATGCGTGCAGAGCGTTTGGGAGAAGGTGCTTCTGATTGTTATATTTTAACAGAAACATGTACACAAAACATTTTTAAACACATTAAAGAGCTACAACCAGACTTACTGGTTATAGACTCTATACAAACACTACACACCCAATCTATAGAATCTTCTCCTGGCTCTATTTCTCAAATTAGAGAAACAGCAGCCGAGTTGCTGCGCTTTGCTAAAGAAACCGCAACACCCGTAATTTTAATTGGGCACATAACCAAAGATGGAAACATTGCGGGCCCAAAAATATTAGAACATATGGTAGACGTAGTCCTTCAGTTTGAGGGCGACCGAAACCACATTTACCGAATTCTTAGAGCTCAGAAGAATCGATTTGGCTCTACAGCAGAACTCGGGATTTACGAAATGGTAAGTCACGGACTAAGAGAGGTAAACAATCCTTCTGAGATCCTGATTTCTCAAAAAGATGAAGCCCTAAGTGGTACAGCAATTTCTGCTACTGTAGAAGGTATGCGTCCGATGCTAATTGAAATTCAAGCGCTTGTAAGCTCTGCAGTATACGGAACGCCACAAAGAAGTGCTACCGGATTCGATTTACGCAGATTAAACATGTTACTAGCCGTTTTAGAAAAAAGGTGTGGGTTTAGACTAGGTGCCAAAGATGTGTTTTTAAACATCACTGGAGGAATAAAAGTAGACGATCCTTCGATAGATTTAGCGGTTGTTTGTGCCGTTTTATCTTCTAACGAAGACTGCGCCATTCCCGATAAAATATGCTTTGCTGGCGAGGTAGGTCTTTCCGGAGAAATTCGTCCTGCTACCCGAATAGAGCAGCGTATTTTAGAAGCAGAAAAGCTAGGCTTCGATCAAATATTTATCTCTCAGTACAATAAAGTTGAAAAAGGAAAATTTGCAATTAAGGTTATGGAATTTGGAACGGTTGAAGAAGTGTACCAAACGCTATTTAATTAAACCTTGTTTCGCATCCTATAAGCCAGCTGTATTGCAGCAGCTAAAGTAACTAAAGCTATCACAACAAAAGCAGCCTGTATTCCATATATATCTGCTATTATTCCAGAAGTTAAGGCACCTATTGCATAGCCCAAATCTCTCCACAAACGGTAAACACCTATGCATTCTGCTCTTTGTTGTGGATGACTAAACTCTGCTATTGCAGCTAAAAAGGTAGGGTAGACCAGGGCGGTTCCGATTCCAAGTAAAATGGCAGCTGCAAAAATGAAATTAAAACTGTTGTAATAAGCAATCATCATTATTCCGATGGATTGAACCAGCATTCCTAAAACAAGCAATCCTTTTTTAGAATACTTATCGGCCAATGCACCTGTAAACAATTGTCCGAAACCCCATACTGCGGGATACAATGCTACCAAAAACCCAATACTTTTTAGAGAGAAACTCTGAGCGGCTAGCATAATTGGAAGTAAACCCCACATCATCCCATCGTTTACATTATTTACCATGCCTGCAATAGTGATGCTCGAAAGGCTTGAATGGCTTAAAGTAGTTGCCCTAAAAATGTTATTTAATTTAGGAATTCGACTTTCATTCTCTTCTAAAGAAACAAAAGCAGCCGTATCTTTTACAAAGAGTATTGAGGTAAATAAGCCTAAGAAAACTAAAACAAATGCTACATAAAATGGGTAAGGATGCAATCCATAGTTTGAAGCAATCCAGGCCGAAATAAATGCAAAAACCCCAACCGATAAGTAGCCTGCAGCTTCATTAACCCCCATGGCAAAGCCTCTGTTTTTTGGCCCAACCAAATCTATTTTCATAATAATGGTACTAGACCAAGCCAAACCTTGATTGATTCCTAAAAACACATTTGCCCAAATGATCCAGTTCCAAGATTGAGCATAGAGTAATAAAAAGGGTACAGGAATAGCAAACAACCAGCCCAAAACCAAAAAGCGTTTTCTTCCAAACGTATTTGCAAACTTACCCATAAGGTAGTTGGTCAAAGCTTTTACAATACCAAAAACAACAATAAAACTAAGAATGGCAGTTTTCACTGCCATTCCAAATTCTACTTCTGCAATTTGAGGTAGTATAACCCTCTCTAAACCAAGTATGCCGCCCACAAAGGCGTTTACCAGTACCAAGAGTAAAAACTGCGGTAAGTTTTCTTTTAAACCTAATTTTTTTGTCACTGCTTAGGGTTTACTTGCATTTCTTTTTACAACAAAAATGTAAATTATCATACGCTTCTGGGTCTGCTTTAACCGAATCTGCAGAATAGCCCAAATCACTAATTAAGTGTCTTATTTGATCTGCTGATGTTTTATCGTTCCGATAACTTACGGTAAGCAAGCCAGTTTCCACATCCATCTCTGCATATTTAACTCCTTTTTCAAAGACCAAATTTTTGTCAATAATAAGCTCTTCGCACATTTCGCATACGGCACTGGTTTGTATGTTTACCGTTTCTACTTTCTTGTGTTTGTTTTGAGCCATTGAAGAGGTTGTTAAAACAACGGCTAATATCCATGCTAAATTTTTCATAATTTGTTCTTTAATCGTTAAATTTTACGCGTATTCCAGAATACATTTTTCTTCCCATAACAGGCCCCCAAATCATGGCAGCATCAAATTCTGGAGAAAAAGGACTTTCTATACTTCTTATTGGGTTTTCTTGGGTAAAGCTTAGGGCGTTTTCTATTCCTATATACCAATCAAATCGCTTAAATCTTTTGGTAAACTGGCCAGAAAGTAAGTTGAAATTTGGAGACCAAGACTCTGCTTGCTCACCCTTTGCTGGCACTCTGCTTGGGCCAATATTTTGAAGCGTAATATTAATATCCCATTTGTTTTGCCAGGCAGCGTAGGATACTTGTGCGAGCGATCGGTATTTAGAAACAAAAGGCATATAAGTAGTTGTACTAGACCCATTTTCTCCATAAGTAGTCTTCGTTTCGTTCCACTTTTGAGCAAATTTTAGCTCCCAACCTTCTGCGGGCTCTATAGTTGCATCAATTTGTAAACTTGTAGAATAAGAAGTTCCATTAAGGTTGTAAATTTTAATTTTATCTCCTTGCTCAATATCTACCACTACTTGGTTTTGAAAATCTGTTTGGTATACATCCATGTTAAAGGTGGTTTCTTTATTTAGGATAGAAAAATTTGTAGTAAAGTTAAACCCATAGTTCCAAGCAGCTTCTGCGTCTAAATTTTCATACAAATCCATTTCTAAAGTTCTGGAACTAAAAAAATATGAAATATTTTCTGCCAGTATATTGGCTTGTCTATTTGCTTTTCCGGCCGAAGCTCTAAAAACCACTGTTTCTATTGGATTAAAACGTACGTGAAGGCGCGGGCTGTACCACATTCCCCAGAGTTTAGAATAGTCTGCACGCATACCTACAATACTTGTAAAGCGCTCGCCACTATTTATAGAGACCTCACTAAAGGCCCCCAAAGTCCTGTCGTTTCTAATAAAGTCTGTTTCATTTAATTCCTCCTTATAGTTGTCGGCATAGTAACTCAAACCTAGTTTGTAGTTTTTGTTTTGGCTTCCGAACTTAGATTGGAATATGGAATTAAGGTATAGACTGTGTTGGGTTCCTGTGTAGATAGAATTTCCAAAAAGGGTTTCTTGGCTGTGGTAGCGTAGCGAGCTTATTATACCTAAACTTGTACCAGGCTGGTCAAAAATAAAGCCCGTTTTAGAATGAAATTCTGCTTGTTGAGTGTTCATTATAACCTCATAAGGATCTATAAACTCATCTGAAGCAATTACCGGACTTATTTGACCTGTTACCCTGTCTTCGTTAAGGTAACGCACTCCAAACATAATGTGTCGGTTGTCAAAACCCTTGTATTCCCATCGGTTTAAAAAGGTAAGTCTATTCATTTCTGGATCGTCTGCAAAACCATCGCCGTTCTGATCAACCGACTTACCTTGGTAGGAATAATGTCCTAACAATGCAGTTTTCCAATTGTTTTTTACTGGAGAAGATGCAATGAAGTTGTTTTCTATTGTTCCTGTGCTACTTACGTAGGTGTTCCAGAACAATTTATCTGCAGTTGCGGGTTTGTATAATTCAACATTAATTTGACCACTTAAGGATTCAAAACCGTTTACCACAGATCCTGTGCCTTTTGCAACCTGGATAGATTCTACCCAGGAACCTGGAATATAATTTAATCCATAAGAGGCTGAAAGGCCTCTTAGTAAGGGCATGTTTTCCGATAAAATTTGTGTGTAAACCCCATCTAAACCAAGCATTTGAATTTGTTTTGCTCCAGTAATTGCATCTGTAAAACTAACGTCCACAGAGGGGTTTGTTTCAAAGCTTTCAGATAAGTTGCAGCAGGCGGCTTTTTGAAGCTCGGCTTCTGAAATCCACTCTATGTTTGTTGACGCGAGTAATGATTTTGCGCTTGACTTTTGCCGATCGATTAACTCAACCTCATCCAACACAGCAGCATCTAGAATGAATTGTATGGATTCGGCTTTTTCTAGGCGGATGGTATCGCTTTTATAACCCACAAAACTGGCAATTACCGTGTGCGGAAATGGCAAGTCGGCTTGTATACTAAAGCTACCATCGGCAACAGTTACCGATCCTTTTTTTTCTTTGGGACAATATATGTGTGCTCCTGGTATGGGTACTAAATTACCCTTGTCATTGCGTTCAAATACATAACCTGCAATGTTGTGCTCGGAGTGAATATCTTGAGCGTATATATTATTTGCTCCCACTATTAGTAATAGCAAGAGGCTGAGATTTATTCTCATATCTAAAATGTAATTAAATGAATGTTCTTTTTAACGCTTGTTAAGAAGAGATCAAATAAGAAAGGTTTGAATGGTACATAAAAGTGTACGTCCCGATTTAGGAGGAGGAATGCTGTAATTAGAAAAAGAATACAGCTTTGCATAAACAATCGACTCAGAAGCATTTGCAAAAATAGGAGAGTTTAATAGCACCAATTGTGGAACTTGAACTCTAAACTTATTTAAAAGAACTTCAAAATCGAATTGCACGAGTTGACTAAAAGATAAATCGCAGGTATTGTGGCTTTTATCCGAACAGGAACATACCGGAATTTCAACACAAACACAAACACCTTTGTCTGACTCAGATTTACAAACAATTGTTTCATCAACATCTAAACAAACTTCCCAATTGTAAGTAAAGCCCGTGCTTAGTAAAGCCACAAAAAAGGCTAAACCAAGTGTAGATATTCTTAACAATTTGTGTTTTAGTTTGTTCATTTCGATCAAATATACAACTGTAGCAACAATTAGAACGTAGTTTGTACGTGTAATATTAGTGTTTTGTATTTTGGCAAGTAAAATACTCCAATTAATTAGTACAAAAATGTATTGTAAGGGTAGCGTCTTGTATGAATTTCTTTTACCAAATCGTACACAGTGGTTTTAAACTCTTCCCAATTTTGTTTTTCATGCGCCGAAATAAAAATACAGTTGTTGTTCATTTTAGACATCCATGTTTTTTCCCAGTCTTCTAGAGAGTTGTTGGAGTTTGTGCGAGGTGTAAGGTCGTCTTCATCCTTCTTAATGTAGGTAAATAAATCAATTTTATTAAAAACCATTAGTGTTGGTTTATCTGAGGCTTGTATTTCGTTCAATATTTTATTTACAGAGGCTACCTGTTCCTCAAAATGTTCATGAGAAATGTCTACTACGTGTATCAAAAAATCAGACTCTCTAACCTCATCTAAAGTCGATTTGAACGATTCGACTAATTGTGTTGGTAGTTTTCTGATAAACCCTACCGTATCGGATAGCAAGAAAGGTAAGTTTTGAATAACCACTTTTCGTACAGTGGTGTCGAGCGTGGCAAAGAGTTTGTTTTCTGCAAACACTTCCGACTTGCTTAGTGCATTCATGATGGTAGATTTCCCCACATTGGTATATCCAACTAAAGAAACCCGGATCATTTGGCCTCTGTTTTTTCGCTGGGTGGCCATTTGTTTGTCAATGGTCTTCAGTTTTTTTTGTAAAAGAGTAATGCGCTCTCTAATAATACGTCTATCGGTTTCAATTTCTGTTTCACCAGGGCCTTTCATTCCAATTCCCCCTTTTTGTTTGGAGAGGTGAGTCCATAAATTGGTAAGGCGAGGTAATAGGTATTGGTATTGTGCCAACTCTACTTGGGTACACGCATGTGCTGTTTGAGCTCTTCTTGCAAAAATATCGAGTATAAGGTTGGTTCGATCTAGTACTTTTCGGTCGCCAAAAACCTCTTCAATATTTCTTTGTTGAGATGGGGAGAGCTCGTCATCAAAAATAATAATGTCAATTTCATTTTCTTTTACAAAATGCGCGATTTCTTTAATTTTTCCCGACCCAATAAAGGTCTTAGGGTTTGTTTTAGCCACTTTTTGGGTAAAACGCTTTACAGGGGTTGCACCTGCAGTTTCTACTAAAAAAGCAAGCTCATCTAAATATTCTTTAGATTTTTTTTCGTTTTGAAATTGGGTAATTATTCCAACTAAAACGGCTTTTTCTCCTGTAGGAATAATTTTTACTTTTTGCGACATAAATGGGTTTTATAGCCAAACAGACCAAGGTATTCTACTTAAAATTAAAACTAAAGCGATTAAATAATACACACTTTTCACTTTGTGCTTTAAACGATCTGCAATGTCTTTTTTAGATTTTGAGTATGCCATGGTAATAAAAACAATAGCAACAATCATCATTAAGGGATGCTCTAATCCATAAAACCTAAGATCAGCATTTTTCATAGCCGCACCCATATCGTTTAAGGCTGCCAAACTTTTTGGACTTACAAAATACAATACAACACCCAAAAGGAACTGAATGTGTGCCACGATTAAAAGGATTAAACCATTTTTTCTATGTGCCTCCGTATGCGGCTGCCCTTTTCGGTAGGCTACAAAAGATTTTAAGAGGGCTAACACCAAAATGGTTAGTACTATATAAGGTAAAAAGCTGTGTAAATGTTTTAATCCAGTTTCCATAATTTATATTTTAATCCATGCAAATTTACTAATTTCCAGCAGCAATCTAATCAAACTATACCGCATTCAAAGAAATATCTTAATTTCACCATATAAATATTTATACTTATGAAGTACTTAAGTGGTTTTATCTTTTGTTTAGCAACTGTTCTACAAGTCTACGCACAAGAGAATTTTCCAGTAAATGGAGTAGCATCTACCTACAAGTCTGTGCATGCATTTATTAATGCCGAAATTCATTTAGACGCCGAAACCAGTATAAAACGAGGGGTTTTACTAATTAAAAACAACAAGATTGTCGATGTTGGTTTAGCTATAAATATACCCGAAAACTCAATTATTCATAATCTCGAAGGGGCGCATGTTTACCCCTCTTTTATAGATCCTTACAGTACTTATGGGATGCCTGATGTGGCTAAAACAAAATGGAACCCTCGTCCGCAATTAGAAAGCAATACGGAAGGCGCTTACTCATGGAACCAGGCTTTAAAGCCAGAATTCCACGCATCAGAGGTTTTTTCACCAAACATTTCGGCAGCAAAAGAGTATATCGAGGCTGGTTTTGGAACAGTACTCACGCATCAGGAAGACGGAATTATTAGAGGAAGTTCTGCTTTGGTTAGTTTAAAAACAGGAAAGGCCCAAGAGGTTTTACTACAGCCAAAAGTAACGGCTAATTACGCTTTCGATAAAGGCAGTTCTACCCAAAATTACCCAAGCTCATTTATGGGATCGATTGCTCTTTTACGTCAATCTGTTTACGATGCTATTTGGGCAAACCACAACAAAGATTTAAGCAATTTAAGCTTAGTAGAACTGCACAATAACTTAAAGTTAAAACCCATTTTTGAGGTAGACAATCATCTGGCTATTCGAAATGTAATTAATATTGGTAAGGAGTTTAAAATGAGCTTTATACTTAAAGGTTCGGGCGACGAATATCTGAGTTTAGCCGATCTTAGCACTTCTAATATTCAATTTATTTTGCCTCTAAATTTCCCCGAACCCTACGATGTTAGTGATCCGTACGATTGTTTGGATTTAAGTTTAGAGAAGATGAAGCACTGGGAGTTAGCGCCTGCTAACCCATCACTTTTAGCCTCCGAGGGATTGGTATTTGCTTTTACTGCCTCCAATCTAAAATCAAAAAAAGAGTTCTTAAAGCAAGTAAGAAAAACGGTAAGCTACGGTTTGTCTAAAGAAACAGCTTTAAGAGCCTTAACAACAATACCCGCAAAAATGCTTGGTATAGAAAAGGATTATGGCTTACTTAAAAAAGGAATGAAAGCGAACTTTCTAATTTTTGATAAAGAACTGTTTGAGCAGGATAGTAAGCTTTTAGAAAACTGGGTTCAAGGAGAGCCTCATATTTTAAACGACGTACTAAGTCACGACTATAGAGGCGTGTATGTTTTAAAAATTGATGGAGAGATTTTACCTTTTGAAATAGGAGGAACACCTCAAAACCTAAAAGCAGAAATAACCAACAAAGACAGCCTAAAGGTTTCGTTTAAAGTAGAAAACAAACTGATTAGTATTTCCTACAAAAATGCAAACAAAAAATTAGTTCGTTTGAGTGGTCAGGGCATCGACCCGATTGAAGGGGAAGGCCTATTAGCAAACGGCGACTGGGTGCCTTTTGTTTTAAAGAGAAAAAGTGCTTTTGTAAAAAAGAATACCGAAACAAAAAAACCCAATTCACTTTTTAATATAAACAAGGTGCAGCTGTTTAATGAAATGGGCGAACAATGGTTTCCAAACATGGCTTATGGTTGGATAGAAAAACCTCGTCAAAAAGCGGTACTCTTTACCAATATCAAGATATGGACTAATGAAGAGGCTGGAATACTGTCGAATTCATCTTTAGCTATTTACGAGGGAAAAATTATTGCAGTAGGAAATAAGGCTGTAAATGAAATTAAGAACAAATACGCTTTTGAAATTATTGATGGCCAAGGAAAACACTTAACCTCAGGTATAATTGATGAGCACTCGCACATAGCATTAAGAAGTGTAAACGAAGGAACGCAAGTGAGCTCTGCCGAAGTACGAATGTCTGATGCGCTGCGTCCAAACGATATAAATATATACCGACAGCTGGCTGGAGGAGTAACCACCTCGCAGTTGCTACACGGTTCTGCAAACCCTATTGGTGGACAATCGGTTTTAATTAAAATGCGATGGGGCAACAGTGCTAAAGAAATGCTATTTAAAGACGCGAAGCCTTTTATAAAATTTGCGCTAGGCGAAAACGTTAAACAAAGCAATTGGGGCTCTTATTCTCGTGTTAGATTTCCTCAAACCCGGATGGGAGTAGAGCAAGTTTATTACGATGCTTTTATAAGAGCAAGAGCCTATGAAAAGGAATGGAATAACTGGAAAAAACGATCTTCAAGCGAGAAAAAAGAGCATACAATGCCGCACAAAGATTTAGATTTAGAGAGTATTTTAGAAATCCTAAAAGATCAGAGAGAAATCACCTGTCATTCTTACAGGCAATCGGAAATTAATATGCTAATGCAAGTTGCCGACTCCATGAACTTTACTTTAAACACATTTACCCATATTTTGGAAGGGTATAAAGTAGCTGAGAAAATGAAAGCTCATGGCGCAGGCGCTTCTACTTTTTCAGATTGGTGGGCTTATAAGTATGAAGTAAACGATGCCATTCCTCATAACGGATCGCTACTAAACGATATGGGTATTGTAACAGCATTTAACTCCGACGATGCCGAAATGGCTAGACGCTTAAACCAGGAGGCAGCAAAAGCGGTGAAATATGGAAATACATCTGAAGAAGATGCCTGGAAATTTGTAACCTTAAATCCTGCCAAACTTTTACACATAGACCATAAAGTAGGGAGTTTAAAAGCGGGTAAAGATGCAGATATTGTCCTTTGGTCCGGTCATCCTATGTCTGTTTACAGTAAAGTAGAACAAACCTATGTAGATGGTTGCTTGTACTACTCTACAGATATAGACTCAGAGAATAGAGTTCGTAATGAGTCAGAGCGAAGTAGGTTGATTCAAAAAATGATAGGCGACACTAAAGCAGGATCTACTGCGCAGAAAATTACAAAAGACCAGAGTTTTCACTTTCATTGTGACGACTAAAATACAGAACCAAGAATTAAACAATTGTACAAGAAAGAATACTCCTTTATGAAAAAGTTAACTACTCTGAGTTTTTGTTTTTGCCTAATTACCTTGCTTGTAGCTCAAACTCCCGCACAGAAGCAAAACAAACGAATTATGTTGTACGGAGCCACCGCACATATTGGTAATGGGGAGCTTCTTGAAAATTCCTTAATTATTTTAGAAGATGGAAAAATAGTTGCCATTGAGGATGCTAATAATATAAGAATCGATATTTCTAATGCCGAATACTACGATATTATTGGAAAACATGTGTACCCTGGCTTTATTTTGCCAAACTCCACGCTAGGTTTGGCAGACATCGATGCGGTACGGGCTACGCGAGATTATGATGAAGTTGGGGACTTTAATCCGCACATCAGAAGTATTGTTGCCTACAATACAGACTCTCCTGTTTTGGCTACCATTCGAACAAACGGAATCCTCGTAGGACAGATTTGCCCCAGAGGAGGAAGTATTTCAGGAACATCCAGTATTGTAGAGTTTGATGCCTGGAACTACGAAGACGCGCTTTATAAAGAAAACGACGGAATTCATTTAAACTGGCCTCGAGGCCCATGGATGTATGCTCAGGATAAAAAAGTTGAGGAATCTAAAAATAATTTGAAGAAAGAACTGCAAGAACTAGAGGCGTTTTTTGAAAATGCAAAAAGTTATTTCTTATCTAAATCTCCAAAATTAGACCTAAGCTACAAGGCTACAATGGGTGTTTTTGACGGTACAAAACAACTTTTTATACACGCCAGCTCTGCCAAAGAAATAAAACAAGCGGTTTTATTTTCTCAAAAAATGGGAATTATAAAAATGGTTTTGGTTGGAGCTCAAGAATCCTGGCGAATAGCAGATTTCTTGGCCGAAAACGAAGTTCCAGTAATTCTTAATAGAATACATCGACTACCCATGCATAAAAGTGCCGCAGTAGACGAGGCCTTTAAAACACCCAAAATTCTCCAAGATGCTGGCGTTTTATTTTGTTTAGACTACCAAGGAGATATGGAAAGAATGGGCTCCAGAAACCTGCCTTTTACTGCCGGAACATCTGTGGCTTATGGTTTAACCAAAGAGGAAGCATTAATGAGCATTACTTTAAATACGGCTAAAATTTTAGGAATTGATGAAAATTTAGGCAGTTTAGAAATTGGAAAGGATGCAACATTGTTTGTTTCGGATGGAGATGCTTTAGACATGATGACTAACCGACTCAGTTTGGCTTTTATAAGAGGCAAAAAATTGGATTTAAACAGTCATCAAACAAGTTTGTACAAAAAGTATAAAGAGAAACACCAAAGAGAACTCGAGCCCGAAACTATTCGAGATTAGCAAACGATACTCTTCTAAAAATAAAGCCATCAATTATTAAGTTATGAAGTTTAGACTACTTTCTCCTAAAGAATTGGAACCTCTTAAAGAAGATTTTATTAAGTTTCTTTCCGCCAACACCATAACAGGCGAAGATTGGGCTTCTATTAAGTCCGAAAAGCCCGACGAGGCGAACACCCTTTTAGAAATGTTTTGTGATATTGTTTGGGAAAAATCGTTGGAGAAAATCAATTTTTTGGAACACAGAGATGAAAAGTATTTAAAGGTTTTTCGTTGTGGGAAGGAGAAAATTGAACTGGTAGGCTTTTCTGTAACCTCAGCTCAAGCCCCCTC
>CAWVTK010000024.1:0-17140 GCA_963933205.1 uncultured Flavobacteriales bacterium | reverse complement strand
CAATAAAGTCTGCGTTTGTACATCCAGCAACAAGATCGTAAAGACAAGAAGCGCTTATTGAGATGTTAACAGCTGGATTAAAATTAGAAGCAGAAGGATCGTTGCAACCTTCCACAGATAAATTCACACAAGAACTAGGATCTGTATCTAGGGTAGCCAGTTCGTTGAACTCTAAGTACTCAGAATTTAAACATCCGTAAACAGCATTCAATATACAGCTGCCATCTTCGGAGGTAGCATTAGGGTTGTAATTTATAGCCTCTTGGTTCGTACATCCAAAGATGTCGTATACACAGGTACTATTGTCTACCAACCATCCAAAAGCAGTGATTTGATCTGCACCCACAAAACTAGTACTATTAGGGTCTGCATAAGCAAAATATCCTCCAGGTATTTCTGAGGTATATGTTAAGGCTGCAGGATCAATACAAACTAGTTGAACTAATCTATTAACAACTACTTGGAAAGAGCAGGTTCCATCATCAATGGTTGCATCTGGGTTGTAATTGGTAGCAAAAGGAACCATACAACCTTCTATTTCAATCACCTCATAGCTACAAGAACCTTCTAAATACTGATTCGCATTTTCATCGTAGTTTACTGCATATACATTTGTACAACCCGGTAGTGCTTCAATGCAGCTTCCATTATCGAATGTTGCATAAAGAGAGTAGTTTAATGCATCAGACTCCATACAACCGCCAACAAAAGCCAAACAAGAGCCGTTGTTCGTATTTGCTTGAGCGTTGTAGTTAAGTGCGAAAGGATTTACACAGCCTTCAATAATTGGATAACAAGATCCATCGCTTTCTTCTGCCTCTTGGTTGTAATTAAACGCAGTTAGATCCGTACATCCATAAATAGGCAAAACACATCCTATATTAGAGTTTGCATCTTGGTTGTAATTTAAAGCCAAAGGATTCATACAGCCTTCTGTAATTGCTGCACATAAACCATTGTCTGTATTGGCTAATGGATTGTAATTATATGCTTCAGATTCGGTACATCCAAAAATGTATGGAATGCATGGTGTATTTTCATCTAAGAAACTTGTTTGGTTTACAACAGCTGTAGGATTGTAATTAATTGCAAATGCATTTGTACAACCAAAGGTTATTAAATTTAAACAGCTTCCATTGTTAACATTCGGAATTGATGTTGGTTCGGAAATGGTATTTGCTAAGACATCGAACTCCCAATATTCTATAAACGAACTGTTAACACAGCCCTCTACAATTGGAATACAAGAACCATCGTTAAAATTCGACTCTTGGTTGTAATTAAAAGAATTAACATCGGTACATCCGTAATACAAACAATTGTTTATTACTCCAGGGTTTGTAGCCCAAGATTGGTAGTTTCCTGCGTTTGTATCCATACAACCATTGTAAACACACGAACCGTTATCGGTATTAGCGTTGGCATCTAAATTATCTGCAACTGGGGTTCCATCAAATTCGATACCTACATTGTCTGTACAACCTAATTGCTGTTGTTCACAATAGATAGGGTTATTTGTATTGATATCTATAAAAGCATCTCCAGTAAGAACGTTTGGTGCTCCATCGTAATCGTAATCATTGTAATTGTAAAAACTATTATCTAAACAACCTTCAATTACAGGTATACACGATCCATCATCTGTATTTGCATTTGAATTGTAATTAAACTGATTGAAATCTATACAACCGTAAGCGACTGCCTGACATAACAAGTTTACGTTAGCAAGTGAATCATAATTGTATGCAGCCATTCCGTCGGAATCGTAATCGAATTGATAATCATCATCATATCCGTCTGGAGAATTAATTCCTGTTAAATTATTAACCAGATCTTCGAAAGCTAAACCATTATCGGCACAGCCTTGATTCTTATCGATACATGAACCATCGTTTGTATTTACTAATGGATTGTAATTGATGGATAAAGAATTGGAACATCCACTAAAAATAAGTTGACTACAGAGTCCGCTTTCGATGTTAGCTAATGGATTGAATTCTACATACAGCTCATCGGTACAACCAACAATTTTCGCTATACAGGCCGAAGATAGATCATCGAAACTTGCGAAATTTACATTTGAAGACGCATCGAAATTATACATTTCTTCTAGGGTACAGCCAAACACAATATTTGTCAAACAAGAACCATCGTCTTGATTCGAAATATTGTTAGGTGAGCTGATTTGCTGTGTTTCTTGATCGTAATTCCAGTATTCAATATAAGTAGAATCAGTACAACCAAAATATTGACAATTTTCTTGATTGTAATTAAGAATTCCGTCTTCTACAAAGTTGGCAGTTGAGTTAAAGTTATCAGCTAATGGATCACTACAACCAAACACAGCAGTGTTTAGGCACATTGAATTATTCACAATATTAGTGAGCGGGTTAAATTCGGCGTAATACCATACAGCACATCCTTCTACAATTGGAGTAAGACAGTAAGAGTCGTCGTTGTAATTTGTATACGAATTAAGGGTACCTAAAGTGTACATTTCTGTTTCATTATTAATTGAAACATCAGTATAACTCTCTATGTAAGCCGGATTATTACAACCAACTACTTTATATGCTTCACATAAACTTTCATCAGAAATAGTGAAGTACTCCTGGTATTCTATAAATGCAGGATTGGTACAGCCAGTATAACTACAAAGAGAATTGTCTTGTTGATAGGTATAATTTAATTCCCCATCGTTGTAATATGAATTTGTTAATGCTAAGTCTACACTAATATCTGCCAGTGGATCCATACATACATTGTCTATTATGTAAGTACAATCGCCAGAGTTGTATACGTTTGCTTGAGCATTAAACTCTATGAATATATCGTAAATACATCCACTAACTATTATGTTTTCGCAGGCTGCTTCATTTGATACATTAATAGAAGTATTTACTCCGTTTAGATAAAAGTAACCACTTGCTTGGGTATTTTCATATGCCTCTACATAGTTAAAATTGGTGCATCCCAAATTAACTAGTTCCTCACAACTACTTGGTTGTGTATCTGTATTTGCTGGTTTAGCAAAATTAGCTATGGACATTAGATTTGAATTGTAATCCCAATACTCAAGATAGTCTGAGTTCGTACAACCTAAGATAATTTCAATACAGGTACCATCATTTTGATTTGCATTTGAATCGAAATTTGTAGAATTCTCTTGAGTACAACCATTTATTACAGGGGTTACACAGGCAGACAATACACTAATAGTAGCCAGGTAATTGTATTCTAAATAGAAGTCTGATGTACAACCCGAAATAACCTCATAGGTACACAAGCTATTGTTGTGAATAGTTGCTAAGGTGTTCCATGTTTGCGCATTCACATCCATACAACCTTCTACATGTTCAGTAACACAAGAAGAAGGATCGGTATCGGAGGTTGCTAGACTGTTAAATTCGAAATATAATGAATCTGTACAGCCTACAATACCAAGAGAGTTGGAACAAGAACCATCGTCAATGTTTGCTTCAAGATTGTAGTTCAAGAATGAATTTATGGTACAACCTTCTATTACAGGAATACAAGAACCGTTATCAATATCTGCGTTTTCATCAAAATTGAAGGCGAAAGGCAGTGTACAACCAGCGTACAAGCAGTTAGCATCAACATTCGCTAGCGCGTTAAAATTAAGCGCCGTATTGTCTGTACAACCCGAAACTAAAGCAGCTCCACAAAGGTCGAGAATTGTAGATCCTAATTCGATTGTATTGGGTACATCGAAAAAGTTATAAACGTTTACATCCTGGTTGTAATTTTCAAAACCTTGATAATAGCAACCAGTAATAATTAAATTCTCACAAGATCCGTTGTCTGTATTTGCACTAATTTCTTTTTGTGCTAGTAAATAGATTCCTGACTCCTGATTGAAAAGCTCAACAGCATAATATTCTATATATGTATTGTCGGTACATCCCAAAACAATTGGAGTTATACAAGAGTCTGTATTTAGTAATGTTACAGCTAAATCATACTCAAGAAAAGAGGCATCGTTACAACCCTCTACCAGGCAAGCCAATGTGTCGTATACATTTGCAAGTATATCGTACTGATCGTTAAACTCTATGGTACATCCATTTATTATTAAAGTACTACAAGAACCATTGTCTGTGTTTGCAAAAAATGCTGGTGCAGAAAGGGTTAAGGTAAGAGCATCATAGTTCCAGTATTCTGTATAGAGTGGATTAGTACAGCCCGATACTATTTCAATACACAAGCTATCGGCTGCCACATTTATTTGATTATTGTAATTAAACATTCCTGGCATGCTACACCCTATTTCAATGGGTGTTAAACAAGTACCGTTGTCTATAGTTACAATCTCAATTAAAGAAGATACCGATAAATTACTTTCGTCGTAATTAAAGTATTCAAGGTAATTTTCGTCTGAACATCCGTAAACTTCGCTCGAAGAATTCGTACAGGATCCATCGTCTTGAGTAGCTGCTGGATTAAAGTTAGAGAACAAGTTTATAGTACAGCCCTTAATAACACATGAGCCATCGTCTACATTAGCTTGAATAGTGTAATTGTCAGCTGTATTATTCATACAACCTAAGTAATTACAACTTCCGTCTTCGGTATTTACATCTACTAAAGAATCGTTGGTTAGTGTGATGAAGTTATCTGCTAAAGCATCTGTACAACCAAAGATGATCGCGTAACATGGGTTGTTACTATCGCTTTGAGAAACTTGACTTGTATTTGCTTGTGCATCAAAATTAAATTTAGTCTCATCTGTACACCCATAAATAAATGGAATACATGGATCATTTGAGTCTGTTAGACTTATTGCTTGTGTATTGGCAGAACTGCTATAATTAAAAGCATTGGCATCCAAACAACCAAATATTTTAGCCACACATAGGGAGTCTATGTTAGTATTGATGTTAAGGCTCAATGCAGAAACCACTAAATCTGAGATTCCATCGCCGTTCCAATCGTTAAAATTATACGCATCTACATCTAAACAACCCTCTTTAACTTCGTAACAAGAATTGTCGTCTGTATTAGCATCTACGAATAGATCGTTTGTAAGAGGAATAAAGTTAAAAGCAGAAGCATCCGTACATCCAAAAATGACTGGATAACACGATTGATCTTCGGTATTTACATCAATTAAATTATTATTTATAAATGGAATATAGTTAAAAGCAGTAGAATCGGTACATCCTTGAATTATTGGATAACAAGGATTGATTTCAATTTCATTTAGATTTACATCTGGAAAGAAATCTGTACCACCTAGAGTATCTACCCCATTTATGTTTGCTAAAGCATCGAAATTAAATGCAGTAGCATCTATACAACCAAACACTTTAAATGCAGTACACTTACTTTGATCGTGACCGATGTAGGTTTCGTTATAATCAATATACTGAGGTAATAGACAGCCAAATCCACCTTCACACAGGCTAATATCGTTGACATTTGCTATACCTACATAATCTAGGTAATTCTCAGCAAACTCATTTAAACAACCTATTTCTATAAGAGTTGTACAGGAGCCGTCATCGAAGTTTGCATTTAAGTTGGATTCGTTCAGTTCAAAAGCTTGACTATCGTACGCCCAATATTCCAGATAAGCTTGATCTGTACAGCCCTCAATTTTTAGTGTTTGACAAGCGCTTGGGTCGCTAACATTTGCAGAAGCGGAATACTCTAAGTATATATTGTTAATACAAGCGGTAATTACAGGAGTAACACAAGATCCGTTATTTACATTCGCTATTTCGGCTTTAAATGCTAGTTCAAAATTAGCGGCATCGTAGTCGTAATACTCTATAAATTCGTTATTGGTACAACCTTCTAAAATGAGGTTTTGACAATAAGAGTTACCCGAATACGCATCTGTATTATAAACTTGCTCAACTGAAAGTGTGTCTAGCAAGAAGGTTGTTTCATTATAGTTGTAATGCTCCAAGTAATCTGGGTTTGGGCAACCTAGTATAATTTCAATACAAGATCCATCTTCTGTATTGGCAGATGCAGAATAGTTAAATGCAAATTGATCTGTACAGCCTTCTTCAATAGAAATACAAGAACCGTCGTCGGTGTTTGCTGTTTCATCAAAGTTTATAGAATTCTCTTCAGTACAGCCTTCAACTTTTAAGTTTAAACAAGTGCCATTGTCTGTGGTGGCATCTGGGTTGTACTCTATATAATTAGCATCTATACAACCATCTAGTCCATAGGTAAAGCAAAATACATCTTTTTGAATGCTCTCGCCTACTGTACTCGCAAGCCCATTGTCCACATCTTCTTGAGTAGCGATTTCTGTAGTGTAAAAAGTTGCATTATAGGTTCCGCCTTCGTACTCAAGATACATTGGATTTAAACAACCGTAAACTTTAACTGTTACACAAGTCTCTATGATGTTTAGGTTTGCATTCTCATCAAACTCAAGATATTCAAAAAGAGTACAACCTTCTTGAAGTAAAATATCACAAGAACCGTTATCTATATTTGGATTGGTTGAGAAATTTGTTATTTGATATCCTGTATCTGAATTGAAAGACCAATCGTAATATTCAACATATAAAGAATCTGTACAGCCTTCGACTGCTGCAATACATGAATTGTCATCAACATTACATAAGTCACAGTAATTAAAAGCTAGAGGGTCCGTACAGCCTTCAATAATTTCAGCTAAACAAGAAAAATCGTTAATGGTAGCAGATGCATTGTAATTTGCAGCCGCAGCACCATTTTCATCTAAATCGTATATACCATCGTCGTCCAAGCCGTCTGCTCCGGCAGCACCAGTATCGTTGTTAAACGCATCAACAACAGCCAATCCGTTATCTGTACAACCCACTATTTCACAAGTACCGTCGTCTAGGTCTGCCCAACTGTTCCAGTTTAGTGCATCGGTGTTTGTACAACCCGCACAATCGCTCTGAGTAACTGCTAATGGGTTGTAGTTTGAAGCATTAATATTCATACAACCTATAATACCCTCACAAACAGAATTGTCTAATACATTTACAGAATTAGAGGTTTCAGAATTGTTTAGATAGTAGTTTTCTGCAGTTGTAATATTACATCCGCGTACGATGAGTATTGAACAAGTATTGTTGTCTACATTTGGAGTAGATGTAGGAGTAAACAAGTCGTATTGATTGTTATCGTTGGCTACATATTGCCAAAATTCAATATAATTATTGTCGGTACATCCTTCAATAATTAGCACCTCACACGAACCGTCATCTGTATTTGCAAGAGCATTGTATTCGATATAATCTGAGCTTAAACATCCACTAACTATTTCATTAATACATCTAGATGGTGTGTCTTCAGAAATGAATTGATCTGCGTTTGCGTTGCTGTTATACTCTACATAATTTTGATCTAAACAACCATATACTAGAAGCTCTGTACACGATTCATTATCAAAATTAGGAACTGGGTCTTGAGTAACAACTTGATTGTTGTTGTCTAAACTCCAATAGTTAAGATAATCTGAGTCTGTACAACCTAAGGTCAAAATATTTACACAAGACAATGAAACGCCTTCAGAATTGTAGGTTTCTGTATTTGGTAATGGGCTAACTGGAATAAGAGAATCTCCAGCGCTATCGTAAGAAATCCAATACTCAACAAATAATGGATCTGTACAACCGTAAATAATTTCTAAACAAGGGTCGTTAAGTTCACCTAAAGTAGTATCGGCTATAAAGTCGTTGTTTAAATCGATACCAAGAATGGTAACAGCAGCATTGTAATTAAATGAGTTTACGTTGTTACATCCAAATACTTTAACGGTAGCACAAGAGTTGTCTGAAGTATTTACAGCTTCATTGTATTCCACATATTCTACATCCAAACAACCGTAAACATAAGGAATACAAGATCCATCATCGAGCGTTGCGTTTGAATCGAAACCGAGTTGAGTTACATCAGTACATCCTTCTATATACTCACAAATAGCTTCGTCTATATAGTATTGATTTACCCATAAAGATTGAAAGTTATCTGCAGCAGGGTTAAAATAACTGGTAGCCCAATCGGAAGAAGGACTTATAGAGTCTAATAGTGGGAAGTAATTTTCTGAAATTGGATCGATACAAACAGGGTTTGCTAAGGAAGCATATTTTCGAGCTGACCTTAGGCATGAAGAGGATTCACAAGAATTATCATCTACATTAGCTAAAGGATTAAAATTACAGATAAAGTCTAATTCCAACATACACCCAGTTACAATGGCTATACAATCGGATACCTCATACTCTGTATTTGCACTGCTGTTGTAGTTTAAAGCTTCAAGGTCTGTACATCCTTGAATAATAGGAATACAAGTACCATCGTTAAAATTGGCTAATTCACTAAAATTAAACATCGTAGGAATGTTACAACCTAAAACTTTAGAAACACAAGAACCATTTTCGGAATTGGCTGCTGGATTAAAGTTAACAGCAAGCGCATCGGTACATCCTGAAATCTCGAGTAAACAATTACCATCGGCTATGTTTGCGTTTAAATTGTAATTAAAAGCAATAGCATTCATACAACCAAAAACAATAGCTTCACAAGAGCCATTATCTACTGTGGCAGTTGGGTTATAGTTTAATGCTGTATCATCGGTACATCCTAAAACTTCGAGCATACAAGTACCGTCTGCAACAGTCGCATTTAAATTGTAGTTGGATGCTAATTCGTTCATACAACCGTAAACAATAATGATACAAGAGCCGTCGTCTGTATTTGCATTCGCATTAAAGTTAATTGCATTTTCGCTGGTACAGCCTTCTTTAATAGCAATACAAGTTCCGTTAGGAACGGTTGCCTCAGGGTCAAAGTTTAGTGCAAATTGGTTTAAACATCCGTATACAATTTCGATACAGGAACCATTCTCAACATTTGCCTGTGGGTTAAAGTTAAGTGAGTTAGCTGATGTACAACCTTCTATTATGGCCAAACATGAACCGTCTGAAACGGTTGCATTTGGATTGTAATTAAACGTTCCAACAACCATACAACCGTATGTTAGCGTTATACATGAGTTGTCGTTTAGATTTGCAGATGGGTTGTAATTGAGCGCTTGATTAGCGTCTTCATTAATATCCCATTGATAATCATCATCTATACCATCCGAAGCAGCTTCACCGGTAATATTATTTACCACATCTAAAAAGGCCTCACCATTGTCAATACAGCCAGAAACCTGAGCAATACAAGATCCATTAGAAATTGTTGCCTCTATGCTGTAGTTAATAGCAGTACTATTGGTACATCCAAATATTCTTGGAACACAAGCAAACTCATAATTAACTCCTGTATAATCGTACAGGTTTGCATTTGGATTAAAATTCAATGCTTGTTCACCGTCATCATCATAATCGTACTGGTAGTCGTCATCAATTCCATCAGGAATCGCCTCACCTGTGGTGTTGTTTACCAAATCTAAAAACGCTTGTCCGTTATCAATACATCCTTCTATAATAGCCAGACAAGAAAAATCATTTGAATTTGCATTTGGGTCGAAGTTTATAGAATTTGTAGTGGTACATCCAAACACAATAGAGACACAACTCCCATTTTCTACATTTGCATTTTGCTCGGGCACATAATTAATTGAAGTTATATCTGTACAACCTAATGATATAGGAATACAAGTATTAGGATCGTTTACATTAACGATTGTTTCATCACAAAATAAATCATCCTCAAAATTACAGTTTGGAAAACAAGGTGGGTATTCGTTGCTAACACAGTTGTAGTTTATAGCATTCGGATTTAAACAACCCAACACACTCTCTTCACAAGTAGAAGGTGTAAATTCTGTATTTGCATTCGCATTAAAGTTAACCGCAGAAGCATCTGTACATCCTTTAATAACCGGTAAACAAGATGAGTTTGAGATGTTTGCTTGAGGATTAAAATTGAAAGCAATTGGATTTAAACAACCTGCAATTACTGGAATACAATTTAAGGTATAAGTGGCACTCTCATAATAATTAAAAGCTGGCAATCCATCTAAGTCTAAATCGTACTGGTAATCGTCATCAACACCATCATTTCCTGCTTCTCCGGTAGCGTTGATTGTTAAATCGGAGAAGGGTTGTCCGTTGTCGTTACACCCAAAAACAACATCGATGCAATTTGCATTGTTCGTATTGGCATTGGCGTTAAAGTTTAAGGAAATTGGATTGGTACAGCCCAAAACAACGTCAATACATTCATCTGGTGTATTGGCGTTAATAGCATAATTAAAGGCTTCAGAATCCATACAACCAAGAAGCACATCTATACAAGAACTTTCGATTGGTGTGTTTGCTTGCTCATTGTAATTAAATGAGGAAACATTCATACAACCTTCTATTACGTCGATACACGAGTCTGTGTTGTTTGTATTTACATCTGTTTGGACGTTTCCAGTAAATGTAGGATAGTTAAAGGCAAAAGGATTGCTTAAACAACCCTCGATAATTGGGACACAAAGATCAGAATTGTTTGTATTTATATTTAGTGTAATATCCTCAAAATTGTATTCGTTTCGAGAGCCATTATTATCGTAGTCGTTGTAGTTAAAAGCTGAATTATCTGTACAACCTATTAAGTATGGGTAACAAGGAGAAACTTGGTTGTCAAAATCTACGGAATTAACATTGGCAGAAGCATTGTAATTAAATTCTGTTTCGAGCATACAGCCAAATACAACTTCATTTTCGCACAAGGTGGAATCGGTTAAATTCCAAAGATTGGAGTCTATACTTGTTAAGCTTGCTAAATCACTGTAGTGTTCAATAAAGCTTGGGTTGTTACAATACTTAACAACTGGTTCTCCACAAATAAGTAGGTCGTTAATTATCGTTCCAACAAATTGGTCTGTTGATTCAGAACTGGCGTTTAATTCTAAATTGTAGTATCCAATTTTTGATGGATCGTTGCAATAAAAATCTACAACTAAACCGTTACACTCATTAGCATCTATGATGTTTGCATTATCCGAAACTAAACCATCTGTAATGTTACTACCGTTATAATAACTTGTATTTAAAGAGTCGTTACAATATGGGTTTATGAGTGTTTCACAAAGTGAAGTATCCAACACATTACCTGTATCGGTTAGTAGAATACTATAGTCGTTCAACTCTGCATCAAAAGCATAATAAGATAAATAGTTTGCATCGTTACAATAGAAATCTACTGGCGTAATACAGGTGGAGTTGTCAATTACATTTCCACCCTCTTCTTCTGCATTTGCTCCTTGTACAGAATTAGTAGTCCCATAATATTCTGTATATACTGGATTATTACAATAAAACGAAATTTGAATAGCACTACATGAGCTTAACTGATCGGTACCAAAATTTGCATTTAGTACTTCTTGAGCATTCCCGTCTAGTACGTTTCCTGTAGGATAAAAACTAATTGATTCACTATCATTACAATAAGCTACAAGCTCATTCTGACAAGCAGAAATGTGTGCGAAATTTCCAGAGGCAGATTCTGAGCCAAAGTTAGGTTCTAAATAATACTCTAAGTACCAATCATCAGAACAATAAAAATCTACTACCTCATTACCACAAGAATTGTCGGCAAAATCGGCCGTATAGCCTTGGGTCCAAAAACTCAAATAAGTAGCATCCATACAACCTGGATCGAAGTAACAAGAACCGTTATCGGTATTGGCATTTATTGAATACGAATTTTCATGCGCAGATGGATTGGTACAACCTAATAACACAGGTATACATTCGGATTGAGTGTTTACGTCAATGTATGGATTACCAGAAGGCGCTACATAATTAAATGCAGAAACATCGTTTAAACAACCAGAAATAAGAGGAATACACGCACCCTGATAAGTTACATTTGCTACAGGATTATAGTTTTGCTGAGATGGATCCATACAACCGTACTCAATAGCAATACAAGTATTGTCGTCTAGGTTTGCTTCGCTACTATAATTGAGCGCAATAGGGTCGGTACAGCCTTGAACTTCAAATACACACAAGGAATCTGCTGGACTGTTAATGTCTATATACTCATTATTTACATCTGCTTGGTAATTTAAAGCAGACTCATCAGAACAGCCATATATGTATGGATAACAAATACTTGAGCCTGTTTCTTGATGAACACTACTTGTATTGGCCGAGGCATTAAAATTAAATGCCGAAGGATCGATACAACCGTAAACTCTTGGAAAACATAAAGATGGGCTGTATTCTGTATTGGCTGTTGTAAATGGGTTTCCTGTGGCAATAACTATGGATCCTTCACTGAAAATATAGTTGTAATTATATGCGAGCGGATCTGTACATCCTACAATAACAGGAATACAGGCTTCCTCAGTATTTACGTCTACATAAGGATCACCAATTGGAGCAGTAAAATTAAATGCAGAAACATCAGACATACATCCCTTAATTTTAGGAATACATAATTCTGGAACACTAAAGTTAACATCGACATTCTCATTCCCTAAAGGCGTAATATAATTAAAGGCCAAAGGATTTGTACAACCTATAATTTTAGGAATACAGGAATCGTCAGGAATCGTTGCCATTGCACTGTAATTTAGGGCTAAAGGATCCATACAACCGTAAGAACTCAAGACAAAACAACCAGGATTTGCTTGACCATCATTGTTAAGGTCATACATGTTGTCGTCATCCAATCCATCTGGTACAGCAACCAAGGTTTCATTATTTAACAAATCTTGATAGATTTCTCCATTATCGAAACCACCTATGCCATTTGCAGTGGCTTTAGGATTGTAATCTAAAAACAAAGGGTTCATACAACCTACAACCGGCATCTGATACATGAAATTAACATCCATCTGGATCATCACAGAGAAAGCATTTACTCCAAATATATTCCCACTTCCAGAACCACTAGAAGCGGTTGTATTGTATACAGGAGATAATGAGTAAAGTAGGCCCTCTGGAGTTAAGAGCATCCATTGCATACTTTCGCCTATTAAAAAGCCATCTACTACAGTTGTGAGTTCGTCGTCTCCATAAATTTCAATTCCAATATTTTCTATGCCGGAAGCTAAATTTTCTGTTCTATTCCATACATCTACACCACCACAGTAGGTTTGACCACTGGTTGTGTAGAAAGCACCAATAACTGATCCGTCTGGAATTTCTTCTTGACTTGAAAAATCGCCTGACAAAATAATTGCATATGGAATGAGTACAGACATGTTACTACCTGTATTTTGAGTTGTAAAATTAACCACATCTCCAGCATTATAAACACAAGGAGATTCGGTATTTAAAGCACTTACCTGATTTACATTCGCTAGAGGATTGTAAGAGGTAGATGATGCAACTGGGTTTGTACAACCAAAAACAACAGGCTTAATACAAGTACCTCCTAAACTATTGGTGGCAACAAAACCTTGTGTATAATATTCTGCGTAAGAACTACTCGTACAACCAAATAAAATACAAGGCTCTTCCTCTTCTAAATAAATAGTAGCATCCGGGTTGTAATTATATGCATTACTATCCATACAACCGTCTACGTGAATATTAATACAAGAGCCTTCTAAAAAAACATTGTAAAAAGAGTTGTATTCTAGATAATTTTCATCGGTACAACCTTGATATGGGAATTGTAAACAAGCCCCATTTTCTACCGTTGCTTGTGGATTGTATTCTAAATATTCGGAATTTGTACAACCGTATACGATTAAAGCTCCGCACATACTCGGATCTTCAAGAACTGCGCTTGGTGAAAAATTAAGATATAAAGAATCCATACAGCCTACCTCGATAGTATACTGACAAGAATAATCCTCTGAGTTTACAAAACTATTGTAATTTACTGCATCTGAATCTGAACAACCATAAACAATAAATTGACTACAGGATCCATTTTCTTGGTTAGCAAGAGGGTTAAACTCCAAATACAATGTATCTAAACAACCTTGAACAAAAGGGATGCAACTGGCATTGTTCTCTACTAATACCAGCGGATTGTAGTTAAACATTTCTGGATCGTTACAGCCAGTAGTAAATTCACAGATAGCTTCAAAACTATTGGTTGCATACGCATTAAAGTTTAGAGCCAACTCATTTGTACAACCATCTACCTCTAAAACATCACAAATACCATCGTTGTCTATATCTTGCAAACATACATCGTTACAATTTAAATAATTGGCCTTTGGGTATTCACAGTAAAGTGTGTCTGTTATGGATGCGTCTTGGTCAAAATTACATGCAGCTTGATCAATACAACCTGCAACTTCTAACTCATCACATACTCCGTTAAGATTTAGATCTAATAAACACAACTGATCGCAATCATAAAAATCTTCAGCAAAAAAACAATCGCCAATCTCGCTAGCTAAAGAATCAAAGTTACAGGCAAGCGGATTTGAACATCCAATAAGCTCATCTTCATCGCAAACACCGTCAAAGTCAGCATCGTTTATACAGTCGTTATTACAGTTGTAATTTTCGAGTGGATTTTCACAATTTGAGCCCAAGTACACCCCTAAAGAATCGTACAAAACAAGTGATACATTTGCTAGAGCATCGAAATTACATGACTTTACATCCATACAACCTTGAACAATTAATTCAATACAAAGATTCTGGTTAAACACATCTGCATTAAAGTTATATTCTAGATAGTTTGAATCTCCACAAGATTCGATAATCTCACAACTATTGTCGTCTTCTGTAGCAAGTGGATTATAGTTACCTGCAACAGAGTTGGTACATCCATTAACCTCTAAGGAGTCACAAACGCCATCATTATCTTCATCGAGTAAACAGACTGATGAACAGTCGTAATATGCTAATGGAAACTCACAATTAGCATTATCGGTATTTGCTAGTGAATCAAAATTACAAGCAGTATTGTCCAAACAGCCTAAAATTTTAGCGGTACAAGATCCGTCTTCGAGGACTGCAGAGCTGGAAAAATTATACGCATTAACATCTGTACAGCCTTGTTCTTGAATTTCATCACAAATGTCATCTTCATTAATATCGTTAACACATCCTCCATCAGAAAAAACGATAGAATCACCTAGTAAAGATTGAGAACAAAAGTGATGTAAGGGTACAAAAACACACAAATTAAAATCTGAATATTCAACATTTAATTCGGGGTTAAAATTACACGCACCAGATACACCACATCCTGGACTAGTAAACTCACATGATCCATTGTTAATATTTGCATCTACCTCAAAGTTATTTGCATCAGAACTTGTACAACCTTCTATAAATTCAAAACTACTGCCAGAATCCTCTAGAGATTCTTCAAATTGACTTACATAAGCACCTATGTTTTGAGAAAATTGTTCAACACTTACATTTAAGCTCGTTATTTGATCTTGACTAAGAGTTATGATATAAACAACCTCAACATTATACGCTCTTACCTCGGATACAATGAGTTCTGTAATTTCTACAGTACCTTCTGGAAGTTCTAATTGAGTTTGGATTAAGCCAAGTAAATTGGACACAAAAAGCAAAGAATCTTCTTCTGAGTTTTGAATAGACAGTTGGCTGTAGCTAAGTTCTATGGTTTCTTCAATTGAGAAGGCACAAATACTCACATCCAAATCTAACACAATACCTGAGCCGTCTTGTTCTCCAGAACATTCCTGACATCCGTCAATGTAAACACAGATGGAGTTATCGGTATCTGTAGTCGAATTAGAATCATAGTTACAGGCTTTATCGTCTGTACAACCAGTAATTTCGTCTAAATCACAAACAAAATCGTCGTCGGAGTCGTTGTCGATAATCAAGCCATCGACACAAGTTTCGCATACACCGTCTGGGTAAGAACAAGCATCACTATCTGTGGCTAAAGGGTTGTAGTTACATCCTACTTGATCCTGACAACCAGAAATCTCTAACTCATCACATACACCATCCAAATCAGTATCATTAATACATACATCTTCACAAGTATAGTAGAGCACTACATACTCACAAGGGCCAGCATCAGTAGCTTCGATAGTATAGTTACAGGCTGTATTATCCTGACAACCTTCTACCTCTAATTCATCACAAACTCCATCGGAATCGGTATCCAATAAGCACTCGTTAGAACAATCGTAAAAAGCTACTACAAAGGTGCAGCTGCCTTCATCGGTCGCACTAGTATCGTAATTACAAGCTGTTTCATCCTGACATCCAATAACTTCTAATTCATCACATACTCCATCGGAATCTGCATCTAATAAACACACACTCTGACAGTTGTAAAATGCAACAGGAAATTCACACGAATCATCCGAATCAGTTGCAATTGCAATAAAATTACAGGCATTAGAATCCTGACATCCAACAACTTCAAGTTCATTACATACTCCATCAGAATCAGTATCGTTTAAACAAGAACCCGAACAATCTAAGTTTTCAAGTGGATAATTACACGAACCGTCATTTGTATTTGCAGCAGCATTAAAATTACATGCCGTGTTATCTGTACAACCTAAAGGCCCATTGGCTAAACAAAAAACCGAGGGAGCTTCTGTACTTGAAATGCTTTGTATCCCGTTAGTTGCAAAGGTGTATTCTAAATCTAATAAATAAACAGTTTCATCATCAATTAAATAAAAATTTATGAGTTCTCCATCTGAGGCACCATCAATTTCTGAAGTGATAACATCGTCTGGCCAAATTGCTAAAGCCTGCTGAGTTTGTCCAAGCAAGCTTGACCCAACCACTAAATTAGTAGGAGTTACAGCAACAATATAGGCAGATGAAGATTGAGCATTTAAAGACAAGACAAATGCTTCGGACAATAATAAACTAGCGGATTGAGTGGTTTGATTTTCCTCTAAAAAAGGACTCAACCAATTGGAACAAAAATCTGCACAAGAATTGTCGTCTAGATTGGCGTTAATATTGAAATTTGCAGCATCAGAATTTGTACATCCTAAAACAGTTGCAATACAAGAACCATCGTCTATAGAAGCCTCTTCGTTAAAGTTTACTGCACTAGAATCTGTACAACCAATAACTGCCCCACAGTTAAAAATTAAAGTTGCACTTGAAGGTTGAACAGCCAAGGCGTTTGTTGTATAGTTAACCGAAACAGGCATTTCTACATCGTATAGATCTGCTCCATTTACCAACTGAAAGCTAACGAGTTCATTGGCCGCTGCTCCGTCGGGCTCAGGAGTTTGAGAATCATCTCC